>JANXDC010000004.1:300000-436301 GCA_025059945.1 Bacteroidota bacterium | reverse complement strand
GGACCCGAAAACAACGCAGGGCCTCCAGCCCAGACATACCCGGAAGCCCCAAATCCAACAACAACACATCGGGCCGCTCCTCGAAGAGCTCCAGCATGCGCAACGCCCCCTCCGCCGTCTCGAAGGTCCGCACCGCATGCCGGAGCTCCAGCACAGCGCGTATACCTTCGCGCACCCCCGCGTTGTCCTCGACAACCCAGATGTTCAAGGAGGGCTTTTCCACCGATACAAACTAACAAGGCCTCTGAGCCAGGCTGCATCCCGCAATCGCGGGAGAGGAACCCAAACCTCAATACGAGTACCAGAACCCGGGGCGGTGTGCAAATTCCACCTTCCTTTTAAAATCCGGACGCGCAGCTCAATATGCCGAAGCCCCCCGCGACGGGGGAGCGCCTCGGGATCGAAGCCCAATCCGTCATCGGCTACGCACAGAAACAGCTCGCGCCCCACTCGATGCAGCGCTATCTCCACCTGCTGCGCTTGCGCATGCCGGCGCACGTTATAGAGGGCCTCCTTGAGCAGACGCAAGAGGTGAAACCGAACGCCAGAGGGCAACACAAGCGCGCGGGCTTCGGCCTCCGGCAGCCCCACGTGCACCCTCCAGCTTAGCTCATCGCCCAACACCATCGCCGCCAAGGATCGCACCCGCAACACCCAGTCCCACAGCGTGTCGTAGCGGGGATCCAAAGACCAAACCAGATCCGCAAGCGAGTAGGCCAAGGCCCGCAACCGATCCGAGGCCCGATCCAGGAAAAACCGCTCCTGGGGATCCGATTGACGCTGCGCGCGCAAGGCCAGCTCCATGGCGAGCAGGCCTAGCTCGCTGCCCAGCTCATCGTGCAAATCGGCCGCCAGTTGGGCGCGCAGCTGCTCTCGCTCCTTGAGCCGACGGATCCGAGCCCAGGCCACTAGCACTACGGCCGAAACCACAAGCCCCACAAGCAGGAGGTAAAAAACGGGGGTCTCCCACCATGGGGGGGAGATCCGCACACGCAATAGGATCCGAGGCGCGCTCAAAACCCCATCGGCGTTGGCCGCGCGCACCCACAGCTCGTGCGAACCCGGCCGCAACGCCCCCAGCACAAGCAACCGCTGCGCCCCTAGTTCTAGCCACTGCGCATCGCGGCTTCCCGCAAGTCGATAGGCGAACCGAAAGCGCTCAGGGTCCAAGTACCCCACTGCCCCTAGCTCGATAAGCAGGGAAGCGCGCCAGCTCAGGTGAAGCTCAAGCGGCGAGGTTGGGTCTCGGACCGCTACCGCCCCGTGGCGGTTTCCATCCTGCCATCGCAGCCGCCGCAAAACCGGAACGGGCGGATAAGGATCCGGGCGCCATCGGTGAGGCTCTATGCGCACCACACCCCGATCTCCTCCGAACCAAAGCGCACCCGTCGAATCGCGATACAGGGCCCCGCGGTTGAACTCCACCACCCCCAAGCCGGAGCCGGAGCGGTAGAACCAAAAGCGGCCCGCATCGGGCTCATAGCGATATAGACCTCGGTTGCTGGACAGCCAAAGGGCGCCCTGATCGTCCTCCAAAAACCCGTATATCATACGAGAGGGCGCCTCAGGATCCCAGAACGCGGGACTTAGCCTATCCCCCTGCAGACGCAAGAGTCCCCGAGCTGTGCTCACCCAGAGCCGCCCGCGCCGATCTCGACCGATGTGCGTTACGGGAGGGACATATCCGGAGGGCAACGCCCACAGGCGTGGCCGCCTCTGCGGAAGCGACCAACTGAGCAGTTCGCGTTCGGTGCCGATCCAGAGCAGACTGTCTCCATCCGGATAGAGCCAACGCACGGCGCCTCGAAGCGCCAAAGGAAGGGGATCCCAACGGGCCGGCGGCGTAAAACGCCATACGCTCGCCCCAGCCCCCACCCAGAGGGAGCCCGAGGCGTCAGCCGCAAGAGCCTGAACTCCCGATATCGCCCGCACGTGCTCAAGGCTGCCTCGGGGGGTGATCCGGAAAAGCCCCGCACTGGCCCCTACCCATGCCCCCCCTTGGGGCTCCGGAAGAAGCGCCCAGATGGGGCCCATGTCACGGCGAAGGGATATCCGCTGCGCCCCCCCAGAGCCCTCCCGCAGACGCCAAAGCGAGCCGGCCATAGTCGCAACGAGCAACGCTCCATCGGCCTGTTGCGCAAAAGCCGACACAAAGCGCAGGTTCCCTCGGGCCGACTCCAACCAAAAGGGGCGATCGTGTGGCATGTGTCGATATAGCCCCCAATTGGAGCCCACCCATAAGATGCCCTGCCGATCGCGGAAGATGCTGCGCACCAGATCCCGAATCGGCTCCGGTCGGGGCGCCTCTAGGCCCAAGATCGTCCAGCGCCCCTGCCGCCAGCAGGCCAGACCGGCCGAGCCCCCGATCCACCAGGACCCATCCGGATCAACCCAAAAGGCGCGCAGCGCGCCCAGGGCCGCAGGCACCCGCACCGCCTCCCACATCTGGCCCTGAGGCGACAGGCGCCAGAGCGTCCGCTGCGTCAGGATCTCCCATCCGCTCTGGGTACGGCGGCCAGCTAGGGCCTCCCGTAGGGGCACGCGCAGACTGTCGGGTCGATCCAGTCGATATAGCCAAACCGACCCATTGCGCAGCGCAACTGCGTACCGACCATCGAAGTAAAGCCAGCGCTCGGGCTCCGCTAGCCGCACCCGCTGTCGCCAGAGGCGTTCGCGGGGCTCCCAGCGGGCCCAGCGCCCCCGATACCACAGCCAAGGATGCCCAGCCGAATCCGGAACTACCTGGCCCGAGACGACCTCCCAGCGCTCCCGATCCGGGCCGAGCCGACGGCTCTGCTGCGCCCCCAGTATCCAGAGGGCATCAAAACGGTCCACCCACAGGCGCGGAAAAGGCAGCACGGGGCTCACCTCTACCTCCCCCTCCATGGGCCAGGGGTCCGCTGTGAGGCCATCGAAGCGCACCAAACCCTCCAGGGTCAGCACCCACAGAAAGCCCAGCCGATCCTGGCCGATCCCCTCAACCGCGCTTTGGGGGAAGTCCACTATAGTGGGCACAGGTGTCAAACGAACAGGCTGAGCCTGAGCAAGATGGGAGATGGCGCACAACAGCCCCCATCGGATCAGGAGCTGAGCAGAACGCCCCAACATGCACGCTCCCCTCTTTCCTCGAGAAGCGAGTCAGCAGCAAAGCTGCATCACGGCCCCGTATTGGCGCCATGGCGGCATGAAGTGTTTATCTTAGCGAAGCTCTGACTCCTATGGAGGCCGCAAATGGCGGAGCTTCGCGTAGACCCCTGGCAAATCCCGCTACGGGATCGGGTCCTTTCGCTGCGGGATCGGGTGATGGTCATGGGGGTGCTCAACGTCACGCCCGATTCCTTTAGCGACGGCGGCCTGTATATGGACCCCGAGGCCGCGCTCCGAAGGGCCGAGGAGATGCTCGCCGAGGGCGCGGAGATCCTCGACATAGGGGGGGAATCGACCCGACCTAAGGGGCGATTTTACGGAGAGGGAGCCCAGCCGGTCTCAGCCGAAGAGGAGCTCAGGCGCATCTTGCCCGTAATCGAGGCCATTCGGAGCCGCTTTCCGGAGGCGATCCTCTCGGTCGACACCTACAAAGCCTCCGTGGCCCGGGCGGCCCTGGAGGCCGGAGCCCACATGATAAACGATATCAGCGGAGGGACGTTCGATCCGGACATGCTGCCTACGGTGGCAGCCTTCGGAGCGCCGATTGTGCTCATGCATCTTGTGGGGAGCCCTCGGCATATCGTTCACGAGGCCCCCTTTGTAGACGTAGTCGCAGAGGTCAAAGCCGCCCTGGCCCGCGCCGTGCGACGAGCCGAAGAGGCCGGCATTCAGTACTGCCTTATTGACCCAGGCTTCGGCTTCGGCAAGCGGCCGTCGGATAATCTGCGCCTTGTTCGGGATCTGGACCGACTGCAATCTCTAGGTCGTCCCATCGTGATCGGGGTCTCGCGCAAATCCACCCTTGGGGTCGTGCTGGGCGGGGCCCCTCCCTCGGCGCGGCTCTATGCGGGGCTTGCCGCCACGGCTGTGGCCGTGCTGCGGGGCGCGCGCGTCATCCGCACCCATGATGTGCGTCCGACGGTCGAGCTCGTACGCACGCTAGAGGCCATTCAGCATCCCGAACGGCTTGAGCGGGACGTCCACCCATGAAGCCTCTGCGCAGCGCGCTGCTGTATGCCGTGCTGGGCCTGCTGGTGACGGCCGCGCACACCCAACCCATTGTGCGCCTTCTGGGTGCGCCTGTGGGTTACTGGGGGGTGATGCTCGCGTACTGGGCGCTGGCGAGCGCCCTGGGGGGGCATGTGCACTACCGCTGGGGACAGGCGGCCGATCCGGTGCGATGGCGCTTTGGACTTGAATACGCCCTAGCCCTCCTTGCGAGCGATCTCTTGTTTCGCATCACGCGCACGGTTTTTCAAGGGGGCTGGGTCGGATGGGGGCTAGGGGGCTTCGTAGGGGCCCTGGCCTTGGGGCGCCTGTTGGGGCTCATCTTCCGGCGGGCTCCGGACACGTGGGCCGCCGCTTTCCGGCTGGGCCTTTGGGGGGGAGCCGGCTCGCTCCTGGCCTGGGCGATTGGCGAAGGACCGGGCGCCTGGGGTCTTGCCATGCCTTGGCAGCTTCACGAATACGGAATGCGGCCGCTAGCCGCCGTCGCGGCCGGGGCCGTGCTCGGCTGGGGAATCGGCCGCCTGTATGGACCTCGGAGATGATCCTGGTTCTTGCGGATGCGCATCTGCCCCACGCCCCACATCTTAAAACCCATCCCGGCTGGCGGGATCTGCAGAGGCTGCTCCAGATGCTGGACACAGGCGATGCGCTTTGGACGTTGGGAGATCTTTTCGACTGCTGGATCGAGTACGGCGGCGGACGCTATCCACGTCACTACGCGCCCGTGGTCGAGGCTCTGCTCGAAAGCCACCGCCGAGGGGTGCAGATCACCCTCATACCCGGCAACCATGACGCCTGGATGTACGAATTCTGGCCACGTCAGGGCCTGCGGGTAGCACGCGGGCCCGTACAAACGGCTTTTTTCGGCGTTTCGGTCCTGCTCGCTCACGGACACGAATGGCCTCGGCCGAGCTGGTATCAGGCCGCACTTACGCATCCGGGAGCGGTCGGGTTGTATCGGCGCCTAGTGCCCGAAGACTGGGGCCTGTGGATCGCCGCCCGGATCGCCTCGCTACTGCGGGCTCGAGGGGAGGAGCCGGATCAAAACCTTCGAGATCCCCGTTATCGGGCGGCCTGGATGCTGGCCGCCTCTCGGCGCGTGCAGCACGTGATCTGCGCACACACGCATCGCCCCAAACGCCTTCCCCTTCCCTATGGGGGCTGGTACTGGAACACCGGAGCTTGGATGCACACGCGCACCCTACTGGTGTGGGATGAAAGCGGACCCCGGCTGTGCCGATGGTCTATGTCGGGGCTCAAGCCCTGGGGGCTGGAGTGAGCGTGCTGGAAGATCGCACCCACCTACGCACGCCCGGAAGAGCCGCGTACAGGACCCGATGGTACAGCCGAGCCGGCAACAGACGCCTCAGCAGGGCAAAAAGGCGCGCGTCGACCGTGGCCTGGACGCGAAGAGGGGGATCGGGATCGCGCATAAGGCGTAGAATGCGTCGGGCCACGTGCTCTGGGGTGGCCCACGACCAACGCATCATGCGCTCAATAAAGGGAAGCATTGAGCTGTAGTATCGGTGATACGGATCGGAGGGGTCCTCCAGCGCTTGTCGGCTTCGGCTCGTAAAACGGGCGTTACGAAAGGACTCAGAATGCACAAAGCCCGGTTCCACCAGGCAAACCCGCACCCTCCAGGGGCGGGCCTCATACCAAAGCGCCTCAGTAGCCCCCTCCAGAGCAAACTTGGACGCGCTATAGGGGCCCATCGTGGGCATGGCCATCATGCCAGCCACAGAGGAGATGTTGATGATATGCCCCCGGCGTCGGGCTCGCATCTCCGGCAACACCAAGCGAGCGAGCTCCAGCGGAGCCAGATAGTTGGTGCGCAACTGTTCCAGATCATCCTCCTCACCCATGTGCTCACAGACGGCGCGATAGGCGATGGCAGCGTTATTGATGAGCACATCCACGGCGCCCCATTGGGCGCGCACCATCGCCAGGGCGGCTTGACGCTCCTCTGGGCGCCTCACGTCCAGGGGTACGATCATGCGACGCTCATTTGGCGTAATTCCCGCCTGCAAGAAGCGCCCCAAGGACTCAGCCCGCGCCGTGGCCACAACCCGGAAGCCCGTACGCTCCAGCGCCCGCACCAGCGCTAGTCCGATGCCCGTACTCGCGCCCGTGATCAGCACCACGCGATCTGCATCCGCAAGGACCATCGCCTCCCCTACGCGAACAAACCAAAGTTATGGGGCCTCCTTTCCCTCAGCACCCTCGGGTCGAGGCCATAAAGCCACTTTTGGGGGACCCCTCGAGCTGGAATGCGCATCCTGTCGTCCCCTCAAACCGAAATAAGTGTACGAACCAGTTGGGTTCCTAGCCCGAAGCAGGCGCCCACGCTTTGCTTTCCCTTATGGGCCGGGATACGGCTTTGCACGAACGATCAACTTGCCGGCCTGGATGCGCCGCGCCTGCGGAGGCCTAGTGAAGCTCAGTTGGGCATAGCCCATGATCTGGCTCCGGAGGTTGCATAGGGCTCAGCATCTCTAAAACAAAAAAGGAAAGTCGAGCCCTCTGGGGCCCGACCCTCCCGAAGGATAAGAATTCGATTCAGATCAGGTAGATACTGAAAAAGAGAAAGACCCAAACCAGATCCACGAAATCCCAGTACCAGCCGGCCGCGTTAAAGGAGAAATGAAATCGGGGGCTCATGTGGCCGAGCTCAAGCCGAAGGTACACCAGGGCCCAAAGCACGATGCCCGTAAGCACGTGCAGGGCATGAAAGCCGGTCATAACGTATAGATACGTGCCGGCCATAGTGGTCTGGTGCGTGAAGTTGTCGAACTCCTTAAGCAGCCCCCACTCGTAGGCCTCTATGGCCAGAAAGATAGAGGCCAGCACGACGGTGATCAGGATCCAGCTCTTGGCCGCTCCACGCTTGCCCTTCTGCACAAAGCTGCTGCGGGCGATCCGAGCCGTTACCCCGCTGGTGAGCAGGATTAAGGTGGCGATGGCCGGCAGCTGGGTCTCCAGCTTCGGGGCTCCGGCCGGCGGCCAGCTCTCAAAGACCAGGATCCGTTGGTAGTAGTAGTGCGCAAAAAAAGCGGCGAAGATCGCGGCTTCGGACACGAGGAAAAACAGAAAGCCCCGATTGAGCATGCGCTGCAGTGCATCGGGGTCATGAACGTGCTGCGTCAAGATCTCTGTGGCCCATCCGATGAGCGAGCCCAAGGCGAGTACGCCGCCCACGAGCAGAGACCATATACCCAAGGGGCTGCCGTAGAAATAAAGCACGACCCCGGTAAAGAGCACCCCGGCCCCCAGCGCGGCCAAAATGGGCCAGAAGCTTGGCGGGCTTACGTGGCTCATGGGGTCTTCGTGAGGGTGCGCATGCAAATGCTGGCTCATGGCTGTTTGGGTTGCTCCTGTTGTCGTTTCGCTCTGGGATCTGGCAGGTTGCCGTACGTGCGAATCCACCAGTACGTGTACCCCGCAATACCGAGCATGATGGCCGAAAGCAGCGCCAGTAGCCATCGGTTGCGTCGGCGAAGCGTGGGATCCGTGCGAGGGTCAGCGGGCGGGTGTGCGCTCATCTGGGTTGCGTCGATACAAGGTATAGCTCATCGTAATACGGCCCACCTCGGGGCGCAGATCACGGCTGAACACGTAGATCACGGGCAGTTCCCGGCGCTCGCGTGGAGCTAAGGTGATATCATCAAAACAGAAGCACTCCAGCAGGCTCATCTTGCGCGCCGCATCTTCGGGCACAACGCTGTGAATGGCCCGAAAATATACCGTATCGGCCGAAAGGTTTTCGACCCAGTATAGGTTTTGGCCCCGCTCACCGAGCCGATAGCGCTGCAGGGCCTCCTGAACCTGCAAGCGCAGCGGAAGACCGTCGGCAACCGAGGCCACAAAGCCCACTCGGACCTCCCGAGTGGGGCCTTGGGCCGGGGCGGCGGCCTGCGGGTTGTTGGGCGAAAGGTTTATGCCCAGGGCCCGACATAGGACCTGAAACAGAGGCACGTTTACAAAAGCAAATCCAAACATGGCCGCAGCTATGAAGACCAGGCTCAGCAGCAGAACTCTATTGCGGCGGTCTCGGTCCATTATCGCGTCCATTGCACCCGAAACACGGCATCCACCATCACGCCCACGAAGAGGGCCAGCAGATACAAGATCGAGGCCCCAAAGAGCTTGCGGTAGGACTCAACGGTGCGCCGGCGGTACGAATCGTAGGCGCGATACAAAAACCACAGCCCCAAGCCGACGGCAAAGATCAAGTATATCAGCCCAGCCTTAACGGCCAACAGGGCTAAACTAGCCAAGAACGTCACGACGGTGTAGAGGAGGATCTGCCGCAGCGTGTACGGATCACCCTTGACGACGGGCATCATGGGCAGGCGCACCCGTTCGTAATCCTGCTTGACCATCAGAGCCAGGGCCCAAAAATGCGGGGGAGTCCAGAAGAAGATCACCAAAAACAAGATCCACGGGGTGAGTTCCAGCCCCCCTGTGGCGGCAGCCCAGGCGATTACGGGCCCCATAGCTCCGGCCGCGCCGCCGATGACGATGTTCTGCGCCGTGCGGGGCTTAAGCCATAAGGTGTAGAAAAAGCTGTAAAAGCCGATCGTAAGCAGGGCCAGAAAGGCGCTCAGCAGGTTAAAGCGCACGGCCAGTAGCCCCACACCCAGAAGTCCCGCCGCCACAGCGAAAAGCAGGGCCTCCTTGGGCTTCAGCAGACCTCGGGGCAGGGGACGACGTTGGGCTGTGCGGCGCATCTGCGCGTCGCGCTCCCGCTCAAAATACTGGTTGAGGGCGTTGGCCGAGGCGCTCGTAAGGAAAATGGCCAGGAGAATCATCCCGAAGTCGACGGGCCGGCGCACTACCTCTCCCTCGGCCACCAAGGCCGTAGCGGCCGTCAGCAGCACAAGCAGCGTGATCGTGGGTTTACTGAGCTCGAGGTAGTGCCACAGACGCATACCGAAGCTCGTAGGTGATCGCAACCAAAATGGCGAACAACAAAAACCCCACGGCTTGATGCATAAGGCCCAGAGCTATGGGCACCTGCAGAAGCAGCGTGGCGATCCCTAGTAGCAGCTGCAGTACGAGCACGGAGAAGACGCTGCGCAGCAGCAGACGGCCGCGAACCGAAACCCCTGGGGCGCGCCAAGAGACCCAAACCAGCGCCGTAACGGCTGCAAACACCCCCCAGGCCCACCAGCGGTGCAGGAACTGCACCAGCACCTTGTTGTGGAATACGTTCAGGATGGCCGGCTGAAAATCCGACGACCACAGCCCTGGTGGGATCCAGTACCCCCCCATGGTGGGAAAGGTATTCATGAAATGTCCGGCGTAGTTGGCGGCCACAAGCCCCCCGAGGAGGATCTGCAGGGTGGTCGCGCTCAGAGCGACCACGGCCCATCGGTAGGCGCTTGTGGTGTGGCGCACTTGCCTTGCATCATACATCTGCAGACCTGTCCAGATAAGCAGGCCCAGAAACAGGCTGGCCATCCCCAGGTGGGCCGTCACCATTTCGGGCTTCAGATCCGACTTAACTACGATACCCCCCAGCACGGCCTGAACCAGCAACAGCACGGCCAGCCAGGTAAAGCGCAACCCGTAGCGGTGACGTAAAGAGGCGATACGCAGGACCTGCAGGAAGAGAGCCAGAAAGACGATCCCCACCAGCGCGGCCAAAAATCGATGCGCGTACTCGATCCAAAACATCACCTGAAAGCGCTCCATGGGGATGATCCCAACGGCGGGGCCCTCGTAATGCTGACTGGGATCGACGCCTTCGATCACAATGTGATAGGTGCGGTATACAGCCTGCCAGTCGGCTTCCGTTAGAGGGGGGAGGAGGCTTCCGTTTATAATGGGCCACTCCGGGATCGAAAGCCCGGAGCCGGAGAGCCGCACATATCCCCCCAGGATCATGAGGCCAAAGACGAGCAGGGCCAGCCAGAGCGTCCAGATCCCCAATCGGCGCGCTGGATGACGCAATAGCTCCGCGCTCGAGGTTTCCGAAAGCAAAACGGCAGTGCTGGAAATGCGCATGATCTCTTAAGCGGCCTGTTCTTTGGGTTCGTAACGCCACTGATCCGGCGTCGGGGTGCGCTCGAAGTTGTACGGGGGGGGCGGGCTACTGGTGGCCCAGTCCAACGTTTTCTGTACCTCGTTTATCCCCCACGGATCAGGAGGCAGGTCCTGCTTGGGTTTAAGCAGAGTCCGGAAGATATCGAACAGCAGCAGCAGGCCGGCTAGCAGCTGCAACACGTAGCCCGCCGTAACGAGCTGATTTAATGAGGTAAACTCCGGCCGGTAGGTGTAGACGCGCCGGGGCATACCCAGGATGCCCAGAAAGTGCATAACCAAAAACGAGAGCAGCACGCCCGAAAAGAAGAGCCAGAAGACCCAGGTGCCCAGCTTCTCGCTCAGGAAGCGCCCCGTCATCTTGGGGAACCAAAAGTACGTGGCGGCTAGCAAGGCCACGACCGTACCGCCGGCGAATACGTAGTGGAAATGCCCCACGACGAAGTACGTATCGTGCAGGGAGAAGTCGACCGCCGCGTTAGCCAAGAAGATGCCCCCCATGCCACCCAGAATGAACAGGGCGATGAAGCCCAGGGCGAACTTCATCGGGGTGGTGAAGCGGATCGTCCCCCCCCAGATCGTGGCCAACCAACTCCAGACCTTTACCCCCGTGGGGATGGCGATCACCATGGAGAAAGCGCTAAACAGGATCAGGCTGAGCGTGGACAGCCCCGTTGTGAACATATGATGCGCCCAGACGAGGTAGCCCACGATCCCGATAGCAGCGATGGCGATCACCATGCCAGGGTAGCCGAAGATGCGTTTATGGGCGAAGGCGGCTAGCACATGGCTGATAATCCCGAAGGAGGGCAGGATGACGATGTAAACCTCTGGATGGCCGAAGAACCAGAACAGGTGCTGCCAGAGCAGGGGGTCTCCGCCTTCGGATATCTTGAAGAAGTTCGTGCCCAGGAGCCGATCTGTTAAGAGCATCGTGAGCGCCCCGGAGAGGACCGGAATAGCGACCAAGATCAAGGTCGCCGTCACAAACCAGGCCCACACAAACAAGGGCATTTCCATCAAACGCATCCCGGGTGCGCGCATATTGAGCGTGGTCACGATGAAGTTGACGGCGCCCAGAATCGAGGAAAGTCCCGCCAGGTGCAGGCTGAAGATCCACATGTCCACACCCGGGGTGGCCATATACTGCTTGGAGGCTAAGGGAGTGTAGCTGGTCCAACCGGCTGCGGCGGCCCCGCCTTCTACGAAAAGGCTGGCGAGCATGAGCAAACCCGAGGGCACAAGAAGCCAAAACGAGAAGGCGTTCAGGCGGGGAAAGGCCATGTCACGCGCGCCGATCAGAATGGGAACTAAGTAGTTCCCAAAACCGGCCAAAGCGGGCATGGCCACAAAAAAGATCATGATCGTGCCATGCAGGGTAAGGATCTCATTATATAGTTCCGGTCGCAGCAGCGTGTTATCCGGTACGGCCAGCTGGCTTCGGATCATGCCGGCCATGGCCCCGCCCACGATGGCCATGAGCAGGGAGTAGAGCAGATACATGATGCCGATCTTTTTGTGATCCGTGGTGGTGAGCCAGTCCACCAAAACGGCTAGCGGCTTGGGCCACCGACTATATAGGGTGAGGGGTTGCTCTATGTATTGTGCCATCGCTTCAGTCCTCCTGCTTGGCTACTTGAGGTCCCGAAAGCATCGCGCGAAGCTCCTCGATCGAGGGCGCCTCTCCGCGCTTGCGGGCCCGAACCCACTCCCGGAAAGCCTCTTCCGGAAGGGCTACCACTTCGATCCACATCACCCCGTGTAGCGCTCCGCAGAGCTCCGCGCATTGGCCTTTGTAGTATCCGGGCTTTACCTGCACCCAACGGGTGGCGACGCGACCCGGGTTGGCGTCCTGTTTAAACCCAAAGGCGGGAACCCACCAGCTGTGGATCACGTCGACGCTGGAAAACGTGAGGGCGACTTTTTTATTAGCCGGCAGCACCAGAGGCTCATCGGATAGGGTAATGCCGTATTCGGGGTATTCGTAGCGCCAAAAGAATTGGTGTCCGAAAACCTGCACCTCTAGCTCCGTATCAGCCGGCACGTGGGTGATCTTGTGCACCAACCGAAACGAGGGCACGGCGATCATGACCAGCGTGATGGCCGGCACCAAGGTCCAGAAGACCTCCAGTTTTACGTTTTCGTGGAACGCGGCCGGCTTGCGGCCGGCTCGGTTTCGAAAACGGAAGATCGCATACAGCAGCAGCGCCTCCGCCAAGATCAGAAACGGCGCTATCAGGGAGGCCGTGTACCAGAAGTTTTGGCGCACCTCTTCCGCAATCGGCGTGGCGGGATCAAAGAGCCAAGTCGTGGTGGACTCCGGATCGGCAAATCGACATCCGGAGGTCATCAGCAGCCCTATGACGAATGCGGCCCAAGCAGGCTTCCGTAGCATGTTTACTCTCCCGTGGCCAGTGCTTTGAGGTACGCGTAGAGCGCGTCCAGTTCAGCACGCCTGAGCGTACCGTATCCAGGCATAAGGCGTCCCTGCAGGCCTTGCGTAAGGACGCGATCAAAGTAAGCCCGATCCACAAGCCATGGGGCACCTGGCACAGCGATCGGCGTGGTAAGAAGACGCTGCTGCGGGTCTGCTCCGAAGCGGCCCAGCGCCACGCCGCCTTCGCCCTGAGCCCCATGACAGGAGGCGCAGAGCTGCGCGTACAACACCGCCCCCATAGCGTAACGGCTAGCATCCACAGCGTGGGGGCGAGCAGACGGAACGGGCTCGGCTAGGCGTTGCAGGGCCAGGCTAATCGGGATGCGTTCGGTGGGTTTCTCCTCCACTGGGGGGGCGGGGGCACTGGCTCCCCCAGAGCCGGAAGCCGCTGCAGGGGTAGAGCCGGACTCCGGTTCCGGATTCGGGATCATCTCCGCCCGCAGATAGTGCACTAGCGCGTACCGCTCTTCCTCAGAGAGCCAGTTGAAGGCGGGCATCGAGGTGCCCGGGATGCCGTTGGTGAGCACCCCGTGCAGGCCGGCTATGCTGGTGCCGTATTTGAAGGGGTCCACCTTGAAGTTGCGCGGCCTCGGATTGAGCCGTAGGCCAGCCGGCCCGTTTCCTTCCCCCGTCTCGCCGTGACAGGAGGCGCAATTGACTTGATATAGCTGAGCCCCTTTGGCGATGAGCTCCGGAGTAGGGGTTTTAAGGGCTTCTACGTCGACCATCTGGGGGGCCGTGCCCTCGGCCTGGGCCTCCGTCTTGGGGTATTGCAGCGCGTAAGTGCCGTGAAGCTCCCCCTTTTGGTAATAATACACGAACAGATATACCACGGCCCCGATGCTTAGGAACATGACCGCGAGGTTGAGCAGCCAACGTCCAAAGGTCTTCATTTCAGGTACCCACCGTTTAGGCTATAGAGCAACTTGGGGTCACCTACAGCCACCGTGGAAAACCGGCTGTAGAAGGTCAGTACGGCCAAGCCAAACAACCCCGCAAAGCCTAGGAACGTTCCAAGCTCGATCCAGGTGGGCGCGATCGGATGCGGATAAAAGGTCGGGTACACGATCCAGAACAAGTCCATCCACTGGCCCACCAGTATGGCGGTGGCGATCAGACGCAGCACCGTGGGGTTGCCCCGAAAAGCATCGGGCATGAGCACAAAGAAAGGCAAGGCCCATTTCAGCACAGGCAGCGCGGCCAGGAAATACTGCCAGCCGTTTTCGGTGCGTTTGATCATGAAGAAAGCCTCAAAGGGCAGGTTCGCATACCAGATGAGCATAAACTGGGAAAAGCCCACATACATCATGAAGCAGGAGTAGGCCATAAGAAAGGTGCCGATGTCCCGCACATGAAAAGGCTGGATGAGCTCCCCCAGCGCAGTGTGCTGGCGCATGGCCAAGGTCACCAGGGCCAGGGTGGCCAGGGTGCTCAGAAAGAGCCCCGCAAAGGCGTAGACCCCGAACATCGTGGAAAACCACTTGGGCTCCAGACTCATCAGCAAGTCCACGGAGGCCAAATAGAAGGTGATCCCAAAGAGGACCAGAAAGGCCGCCGACAGGCGGGCATTGCGAAGCGTAAGCTTGGGATCCCGCACCCGATCCTGACGGATCGAGTTGCCGATGATGAGCCAACCGAAAAGCATCCACAGCCCCAGGTACAACACCAGACGCACCGCAAAGAACGGCACGCTTAAGTATGCGGCCTTGCTGGGGCCAAAATGGAATTTTTCGTGATCCGTCCATCCGTATAGCTCATGGACCCCCGCCAACAACACCAGCAGCAGGGCTGTGGCGATGGGCAGATACGCCGCAAAGCCCTCGGCTAGCCTGCGCATAGGAACCGACCAAAAGGCGCCTGTGACGTACTGCAGGGCGGCGAAGAAAAGACCCCCCAAGCCGATGCAGAGGAAGAAAAAGTAGTTTACCAAGAACGCCGCCCAGGCCCGCTGAGGGCTCGTAGCTAAGGCGAGCACGAAAAGCAGAAAGCCGGCTGCGGCCATCCCCATAGCGAAGCGCTTCAGACGTGGGGATGCCGTAAGCGGACCCGGGTCGGCAACGGCTGTGAAGAGCTTGCTTTCTGTGGCCATAGGACCGTTGTCCCTGTTGCTATCGAGTTGCCGTGGCCTGAGCGGGAGGCGTAAGACCTAGGGCCTCCATCTCCTGTAGATCCTCCGGAGTGGGGAAGGCGGCCCGTTGCAGCGCGCGCACATAGTGCACGATAGCCCAGCGCTTCTCCGGGCTGATCGCGTACCCATAGCCCGGCATGTTCCCCTGGCCCAGGGTGATCACGTGAAAGAGCCGACCCTCTGGCCAACGGCGAACCTTGGCCGAATACAGCACGGGCGGCTTCACCGTCATGCGCGCTGCTACGGGTCCATCGCCATCTCCCTGGGGACCGTGACAGACGGCGCAGTAGATGGTGTAGTACTTTTGCCCGACCTGGAGCACGGCCAGCGTGCGCGGCAGGGGATTCCGCTGGGCGTCCGCGCTCAGAGTATCCCCCCAGGATATGGCGTAGGGCTCGTAGTTACGGGGCACCGTGCCATCCGGGGGCAGGCGCTCGGCCCCGGGTTCCTGGGCCTCTATGGCGGCCGATCGGTACATATCGGGCATGTACTCGATCTTGCGGATGTTCGAGCGGTCGCAACCGGTGCCCACCAACAGCAGGCCCAGCAGCAGTGCACTCAACGGCTGGCTATTCATAGCGAATATCCTCGGCCTCATGCTCGCGGAAAAAGGCTTCGATCTCTTCCTGCCGCACCCCTTTCTGGGCAAGGGGCACCAGCAGGGCGAAACGGTTATCGGTCAGGCTCGGGTCGATCACCCGCGCCCGGCGGCCCGGAAAGAGCCGGCAGGCGTAAAGCAAGGAGAAAAAGTTCGTAAAGGCGCCGATGATGACGCCGCTCTCAAAAAGCACGGGCACGAAGGCCGGCCAGGAGTTAAAGGGGCGCCCCCCGATATTGAGGGGGTAGTCCACAGCCGAGGTCCAGATAGCGTAGGTCATGCCGAGCGTGGCCCCCGTAAGCAGAGCCGTCTTGGTGGCCGCCGTCACCCAGGATCGGCGCAAGCGCAGGGCGCGCTCGATGCCGTGTAAAGGATAGGGCAGATAGGCCTCTAGCCCCCGCCAGCCCCGCTCGGTGGCCTCCGCGCAAACGTGTTCGAAATGATGGGGGTCGGAAAAGAGTCCGACCACGAATTTAGGCTGCTGCATCGCTCTAGGCCCGTTGCGTTTGTTCCACAGCTTTGCGGTATGGCTCTTTGAGCACCGTTTTCACCTCTGCGATGGCGATCGTGGGGAAGAACTTCGCGAAGAGCAGGAAGAGCGTAAAAAACAGCCCAAAGGAACCCAACAGAAGCCCGATATCCCAGATATTCGGAACGAAGTACATCCAGTTGGAGGGCAGAAAGTCCTTGTACAGGGAAGTCACGATGATGTTGTAGCGTTCAAACCACATGCCGATGTTGACCACGATGGAGATCAAGAATACCGCCACCATATTGTAGCGTATACGGCGGAACCAGAATAGCTGCGGCACGACAACGTTGGAGATCACCATGATCCAGAAAGCCCAAGCGTATTCGCCTGTGGGCCGGTTGGCGAAAATGAAGCGCTCAAATGGATCCTCGCTCCACCAGGCCATGAAGAACTCCGTCCCATAGGCGAAGCCCACCATCATGGAGGTGGCCAGGGTGACCTTACACATCAAATCGATGTGCCGAGGCGTAACGTATTCCTCCAACCGAAAGACCTTACGCATGATCACCATGAGCGTAAGCACCATCCCAAAGCCGGAGAAGATTGCACCGGCCACGAAGTAGGGCGGAAAGATCGTCGTATGCCATCCCGGAACCAGCGAAACGGCGAAGTCAAAGGACACAACCGAGTGCACCGAAAGCACTAGGGGCGTGGCGATCCAGGCGAACTGGGCGTAGGCGCGCTCGTAATGGTTCCACTGCCGCGCCGTGCCCTGCCAGCCGAAGGCCAGAAATCCATAAATCTTCTTCTTCCATCCCGTGGCACGGTCCCGAATCGTGGCCAGGTCCGGGATAAGGCCCTGATACCAGAACATGAGCGACGTAAGAAAGTAGGTCGTGACCGCGAACACGTCCCAAACGAGGGGGGAGCGGAAGTTGACCCAAAGCAGCCGCTCATTCGGGTACGGAATGAGCCAGAAAGCCAACCAGGGCCGGCCAATGTGGATGATCGGAAAAATGGCCGCGCAGATCACGGCGAAAATCGTCATGGCCTCGGCCGTGCGGTTTATGGAGGTCCGCCAGCGCTGACGTAGCAGGAACAGGATGGCCGAGATCAGGGTGCCGGCGTGGCCGATACCGACCCAGAAGACGAAGTTCGTGATCGGCGTAGCCCACATCACCGGGTGATTGTAGCCCAACACCCCTAGGCCTCGGGAGAACATGTTATATACGACCCAGACCCCGATCCCGAGAGAGAGCACAGCGGCTCCGAAGGCTAGGTACCACAGCGGGCCGGGCTTGGCCTCTAGGGGTCGGGCCACGTCGCGCGTGACGTCGTGCAGCCGCAGATGTTCCGGCACGATCGCAGGCTCAGCGGCCAGGCCGTCGTAGCGGTCACCGTTTACAAGGATCGACTCTGTAGCGCGGTCCGTGCTCATGCGTGGTGCCCTTCTGGCTGCCCTTCTGTGTTGCGCACTTTCGTATAGTAGGTGATCGCAGGTCGCGTATTGAGCTCACCCAGCACCCAGTATCCCCTCGGATCTTGTCGCAACCGATGCACAAGAGAGTTCGGGTCGTTGACGTCGCCAAAGATAATCGCATCCGTCGGGCAGGTCTGCTGACAGGCCGTCTGCAGCTCCCCGTCGCGCAGGGGAGTGCCCCGCTCCTTGGCCGCATATTTGGCCTCTCGAATGCGCTGAATGCAGAAGGTGCACTTTTCCATCACCCCCCGTTCGCGCACCGTCACATCCGGGTTGAGCACCAGCTGCAGGGGCGAGACGACCTGCTGGGACTTATGCGAGGGGACTTCCTGCTCATAGAGGTGGTAGATCGTCTGATGATACTCAAACCAGTGAAAGCGGCGCACCTTGTAGGGGCAGTTGTTGGAGCAGTAGCGCGTGCCCACGCAGCGGTTGTAGATCTGCAGGTTCAGCCCTTCGTCGTTGTGCATCGTCGCGATCACGGGACAGACTACCTCGCAGGGGGCGTAGTCACAATGTTGGCACATCATGGGCTGATAGACCACCTGCGGGTTGGCGGGATCGCCTGAGTAATAGCGGTCGATGCGGATCCAGTGCATCTCGCGGCCCCGCAGCGCCTCCTGTTTGCCTACAACGGCTACGTTGTTCTCCGCCTGACAGGCAAGCATGCACGCGCTGCAGCCGATACAGGCGTTGAGATCGATCACCATGCCCCACTTGTGCCCGGGGTATGGATGCTGATCGGGCCAAGTAGACATGGGCTCCTCGGGCCCATGGTGTTCCTGCCCCGCCTTGGGGTCCTTGCGATAAGCCTCCAGCGTGGTCTCGAAAACGACAGGCCGGTGCTGCTCACCGACGAACGGGGCCTTGACCTTGATGTAGGTATGCCCCTGCACGTCTACAAGCTCGTAGTATTCGCCTGCGGGGCTAATCCGGGCCGAAATACCGCTATACTGCAGGGTCCGGCCGCGCTTGACCGACCACCGGAAAGCGTTTACCCCCACGCCGTTGCCCACCGATCCAACGGCCTGCCGGCCCCATCCCACCATAACGGCCACCACGTCGGGATGCGTACCGGGCAGGATGTGCACCGGAATGCGCTGCTTGACGCCGTTTGCCTCAAGCTCCACTAGGGGCACCTTCTGGCCGTATATGGGGCTATCGGTGGCGGGCTTCAGACCCAAGCGCTCGGCCGTGGCCAGGGAGAGGGCGGCGAAGTTGTCCCAGGCGATTTTGGAGACCGGATCCGGAGTCTCCAAGAGCCAGGCGTTGTTCATGCTCGATCCGTCCCCGTGCAGCGAGGACCGATAGAGCACCAGCCGCAAGCCCTCCGGGGCCGGACCGGGCTCGGGGAGCCCGGCCAGAGCCTCCGTGCGGAAGGCTCGGGGACGGGGCTGAGCATCTCGATACGCGGCTGTCTCCCAAACACCACGCCGCAGCACCCCACGCCAGAAGGTTTCGAAATCGGCCGCCGCGTCGGAGGCGGGGTAGACCTGTTCACGCCAAACTTTGCGCATAAAGTGGTAGAAAGACATGCGCGTGGGGCTGGGGTTCGGATTCTCCGGGGTGGCCGGCGGCAGAAAGCGGAAACGCTCATCGCCGGCCGCATCCGCCAAGGCGATGAGCGTGTCCTCAATAGAACGGTTGTCCCAGAGGGGCCGGATCGTGGGCTGCGATACGCTCAAAAGCCCCCGAACGGGCTCGGCATCGAACCAGGCCTCCAGATAATGCAGGCTCGGCAGCAGATAGTCGCACAGCTGGCTGGTCTCATCGAGCCGGTCGTTTAGGCTGATCTTAAGGGGCACTCTGGCTAAGGCCTCCTCCAGGCCCAGCTCCTGGGGAAGCGCGTAGGCCGGGTTGACACCCGCAAAGAGAACCGCCTCCACGCCTCCGGCGCGCATCTCCTCGATCAACTCCAGAAACTCAGCCGGATCCCCCTGAGCGACCAAGCTCGGGGTGCTGGCATCGACCGTATAGCCTTCGTTTTCCAGAGCGCTGTTGAGCAGGTTGGCCGCCACGTGCAGCGCTATGACCTCCGGGGTTTCGGCGAGCAACCCCCCCGCGTACACCAGCCCGCGCCCCCGATGGGTCCACAGATCGGCCGCCACCTTGGCGAAGACCTCCCGCGGCAGCCCGGTCCACTGGGCCACGCGCGCCGGCTCGAAGGGCTCCAGGGCGCGGCGCACGGCCGGGTCGCCTGCAAAGCGCGTTTTGCCCTCCTTCAGGATCAGCTCGTGCGCGATGGCAAAGCCCACCTTCCACAGATCATCCGGCCGAACCGGATACCGGTAATCGGCATTCGAACCCGAGAGCGTCATGATGGGCTCAAAGGCGTATATGCGCGACATCTGCCCGTCGCGGATCTTGCGCATAAGCCCAAAGCCGCGCGCAAACTCCGTGGGGGAATGGCCCTCCACGAGCGGATCGCCGCCCAGCAGCACCACAAGTTCAGCCCTCTCGAAGCGATAGCGCGGCAGCAGAGGCTCTCCATAGCAGAGCTCCTGGGCCCGGCGCCGAGAGGCTTCGGAGAAGGGCTCAAAGACCACATGGCGCATGCCAGGAAAAGCGGCCAGCACCTCGCGCAGCAACCTCTCTCGGGCCGGCCCATGCCAGGTTCCGGTCACGAGCACCGCTCGGGCGGCCCGCGCTCGCAGCTCCGCGCCCAACAGCTCATCTAGTTCCGGCCAGCGGGCTTCGACCCAGCGGCCTGTGCGCAGCTTACGCTTCGGCCCTCGGGCCCGATCCGGATCATACAGATCCAGAATCGAGGCCTGCCCGCGGGCGCAGAGCTTGCCCTGGTTGAGCGGGTGATCCGGGTTGCCCTCAAGCTTTATGGGCCGCGCCTCTCGGGTCTTCACCACCACGCCGCAGCCGGCCGGACAGGCGCCGCAGACGGCCGCGTAATAGTTGGCAATACCCGGCTTGACCTCTTCTGGGGGAACCACGTAGGGCACGATCTTCTCTAGAGGGCGCTGCCCACAGCCAACCGAGGCCAGCACGGCTGCTACACCGCCCAACTTCAAGAAATCGCGCCGATCGAAAGTCAGCCCGTTTTCCTCACCCCGTTCGATGGCCTCAAAGAAGGAGGCGGGTTTGCTTAGGAACTCCTCCATTCGGAGGGTTTCCACGGAGGGATGATTTTCGTACTCGGCCAGCGTGGTCCAATATCGCTTCGTGGAGGGAGCTTCCATGGGCGCGCTCTCTTCTCCCAAGGGTTTCGACACGTATGGATCCGCGTTGCTACTGATGGCAGGTGTTGCACTGGGTAGAGGCGTTGGTCTTTCCGAACATAGCTGCCAGATGCAGGTTGTCAAACCGCGCCAGCTCGGCTCGGCGCTCCTCAGGCACGTAATTCGTCTGCCTGTGGCAGCTCATGCAATCTCCCATTTCAAGCCGGTTCACCTGCCGTACCACATCCATCTGCTCAACCGGTCCATGGCAGGTCTGGCAGCTGATGCCGGCGGCCACGTGCCAGCGGTGCGAGAAATAGGAGTGATCCGGCAGGCTGTGCACCCGAACCCACTCGATCGGCTCGCCTTTGTCGTAATACTCCTTTAGCCGCTGGATGGTGGGCTTTTGCGTGGCGACGACGTTATGACAGCCCATGCAGGTGTATAGCGAGGGGATGGAAGCGTGCTTGGACACTTCAGCGGTCTGGTGGCAATACAGACAGTCGATTTTGTATTGGCCGGCGTGCAACTTGTGGCTAAAGGGAATGGGCTGCTTGGGAGCATATCCCACGTTGGTTTGCAGTTGGTAGCAGTACCCGATCCCCAGGCCTAGGGAGACAAGCAGGATCAGGGCCAGCTGCCAGTGCTCTTTAAGCCAGTTCATCGGCGTACGCTCCTCGGGTATCCTGGGGCCCCATGGGGGCTACGAGCGGCCAGCGCGCATTCAGCCAAAGCCTCTTGGTGGGGTAGGTGCGCAACAGGGCCGTTTGAGATAAAGCGCTCCAAAGATACGGAGTCGGCCTCAAAATGCAAACCGCTCTGGTCCGCTTCCGCTGGCGTCTCATAAAACCGCCTCGAGCGGAGGGGGCGTTCCTTGCCCCCATGCGCTTCGTGGGCTAATTTGAGGCTGCCCCCGCCGTGGAGGGAACCCCTACAAAGCGGGGGCGTTAACGCGCCAGAGCGAAAGCGCGAAAGCGGCCATGGGGCAGAGAGTTCCTGAACGCTACTTCCTCGATCCCCGCTACCGTCACAAAGGCTCAAGCAATCCCAAACGGAATCGGTTGTACCTCTGGGGGGCGGTGGGGATCGCAGTACTGCTGGGGCTCCTGTACATGGGATACCTGATCTCTGGCCTGCCCTCGCTGAAGGAGCTGGAGAACCCCGAATCCGCCCTGGCCAGTGAGGTGATAAGCGTCGACGGGCAGGTGATCGCCACCTATTACCATGAAAACCGCACCCCCGTGCCGCTGGATAGCATCGCCCCGGCTGTTATCCACGCCCTCATCGCGACCGAGGATCAGCGCTTCTACCGGCACTGGGGGGTGAACATCTGGCGCACGGCGCAGGCCGCGCTCTTTACGCTACTGGGCAACCGACAAGGGGGAAGCACGATCACGCAACAGCTGGCGCGCAATCTGTATGAGACGGTCGGCAAGGAGGTCTCAATTGAGCGTAAAATCCGAGAGATGCTCACGGCCATCCAGATTGAGCGCGCCTACACGAAGCGCGAGATCCTGGAGATGTACCTGAACACGGTCGACTTCGGCAACAACGCCTTCGGGATCGCCTCAGCCGCGCGCGTGTACTTCAGCAAACGCCCCTCGGAGCTAGAGCCCGATGAGGCGGCTCTGTTGATCGGGCTGCTTAAGGGCACCAGCTATTACAACCCCGTGCGCCATCCGGAGCGGGCCCGGATGCGTCGGGATTTGGTATTAACCCAAATGCACCGCAACGGATACCTAAGCTGGCCGGAATACGAACGTTACCGACAGCGTCCGATCGCGCTCCGCTACACCCCTCCTTCGCACACCAGCGGCCCGTATGCGCATTTTGCTGAATACGTTCGGCTGCAGGTGCGCCAGTGGGCCTCAAAGCGGGGTTACAATATCTACCGAGACGGGCTGCGCATCTACACGACCTTGGATACCCGCATGCAACGCTACGCCCAACGGGCCGTGGACAGCCTTCTGGCCATGGCCCAGCCGGCCTTAGAACGCCAGTGGGGCGGACCCGGTCTACCTCTGCTGTGGCGCACCCATCCGGAGCTGCTGCCCAGCCTGATTCGACAAACCGAAGCCTACCGCGAGGCGTTGCGCGATGGACAGCGGCCAGAGCGGGCCCTGGACTCGTTGCTGCGGCTTCCGCGCTTTGTGGACTCGGTTAAAACCTATTACACGACGCTGCAGGCGGGCTTTGTGGCCCTAGATCCTAGCAACGGACATATCAAGGTCTGGATCGGCAGCAAAAACTACGCGCTGGACACCTATGATCACGTATACCTGGCGCGCCGTCAGCCGGGATCGACGTTTAAGCCCTTCGTGTACGTGGCGGCGATTGACAACGGCTACTCACCCCAATACGTCTATCCCAACGCCCCGATCACCTTCTACAACCCCGATGGAACGGTGCGCTGGCAGCCCCGCAACGCGGAGGGAGAGAGCTCCGGAGAGGCCACCACACTGCGCCAGGCCCTGGCGCATTCTTACAACATGGTCACCGCCCGCTTGGTGGCCGACATCGGCGAAGAACGCGTGGCCGAATACGCCCGCCGACTTGGGATCAGCTCGCCGCTCGACGTGGTGCCCGCCCTAGCGTTGGGCACTAGCGACGTGACGCTCCTGGAGCTCACGGCCGCCTACGCCACCTTCGCCAACCGGGGCATCTACACCAAGCCCCTGGCGATTCTGCGCATCGAGGACGCCCGGGGGCGCATCCTGGAGGAATTCCAGCCCGAACGCCGGGAGGCCTTAAGCGAACAGACGGCCTACATCATGGTGGATATGATGCGGGACGTGATCAACTACGGCACAGGCGTCCGGCTGCGCGTAAGCCCCCCTTACGGATTCGGGCTGACGGATCTGGACCTAGCCGGAAAGACGGGCACCACGCAGCAACACGCCGATGCGTGGTTCGTGGCCATGACGCCCAACCTGGTGGCCGGCGCCTGGGTGGGATGCAACGATCGTCGGGTGGCGTTCCGGGACATGAGCTGGGGGCAAGGCGCCCGGCTGGCCTTGCCCATCGTGGGCCGTTTTTTGCGCTACGTCTATCGAGACCCCGAGATCGGCCTGCCGCGAGAGGTCTTCACCCCGCCTGAACACTTCACCCCGCCAGAAGATTACGGTTACGCCGTCGACTCCGTCCGCTCTGCGGCCCTGCCGCCATCGGGCCCCTCAAGACCCCCTTCAATCCCGGGGCGCGAGCGCCGACGCGTGGACTGGTAAGGAGAACACGGGCGCCCTAGCTATTCATAATGGCCAGGAATTCCTCATTGGACTTCGTGCCCCGCATCTTCTCGAGCAGAAACTCCATGGCCTCGACCGTATTCATCTCGCTTAGGAATTTTCGCAAAATCCAGACCCGGCTCAGCTCGGCCGAATCCAACAGGAGCTCTTCGCGTCGGGTGCCGCTTTTGAGGAGGTCGATAGCCGGAAAGATGCGCCGGTCGCTTAGGCGGCGGTCGAGGACGATCTCGCAGTTGCCTGTCCCCTTGAACTCCTCGAAGATCACCTCGTCCATCCGACTGCCCGTATCGATGAGAGCCGTGGCGATGATCGTAAGTGAGCCCCCCTCCTCGACCTTGCGGGCCGATCCAAAGAAGCGCTTCGGCCGCTGCAGCGCCTGCGAGTCGATGCCGCCGGAGAGGATCTTGCCCGAATGGGGCACGACGACGTTGTTGGCTCGGGCCAGGCGCGTCAGAGAATCCAGCAGGATCACCACATCTTGACCCGCCTCCACCAGCCGCTTGGCCTTCTCCAGGACGATATCGGCCACCTGGATGTGCTTTTCGGCCGGCTCATCGAACGTGGAGCTGATCACCTCCGCATCAACGGATCGCTCCATGTCGGTTACCTCTTCGGGCCGCTCGTCGATGAGCAACACGATCAGGTACACCTCGGGATGGTTGCGCGTGATGGCGTTGGCGATCTTCTGCAACAGAATCGTTTTGCCCGTCTTGGGCTGGGCCACGATGAGCGCGCGCTGCCCCTTGCCGATCGGGGTGAAGAGGTCCACGATCCGCGTTGTATACTCGCCGGGGGTCGTCTCCAACCGCAGCCGCTCGTGCGGATAAAGCGGGGTGAGGTAATCGAATTGGATCCGATCGCGCAGCCGCTCAGGGGGCACACCGTTTACGCTCTCGACCCGAAGCATGGCGAAGAAGCGATCCCCCTCCTTAGGCGGGCGCACGTACCCGGCTACCGTGTCGCCGGTCCGCAGCCCGAAGCGCTTGATCTGAGAGGGCGAAACATAGATGTCATCCGGGCTCGGCATGTAGTTGTAGTCGGGGGAGCGCAGAAACCCGTAGCCATCGGGCATGACCTCGAGCACGCCCTCGGTGAAGATCATGCCCTCCAGCTCCCGCTCCCTTCCGGGGCGGACTTCGCGCGTCCCGGAGGGCTCCGGGGAGAGCGTCGTCTCCACCGGAGTGGGCTCCGCGAGGAGCTCAGCGGGCGCGCCGGGCTCCGTCTCGAGCACCTCCATGGGGGGAGATGAGGACAGTTTGGCGTCGGCCGATCGCTCGATGGAAGGGGGAGCGAAAAGGGCCTCGGCGCGCTCCCGTGGGCTCAGCTCCCGTGGAGCCTCGAGCGCTCGCCGTGCGGCGCGGCCCACGACCTCGCTTTTGGGCACGCGCATGACCCGGGGCTTGCTCCCCTCGTCAGCCTTTTTGGTCGACTGAGACAGAAGACCCGCCTTCGAGGCAGCCTCCACCTCCAGGATCCGATAGATCAGATCTTGCTTGCGAAGCTCCGTATAGCCCGGGATCCCCAACTCGCGGGCGATTTCGTAGAGCTCCGTTACCTTCTTGGCTTGGAGTTCTGTGATATCCATGGCTGTGTGGTTGTTGTTGGCGATCTAAAACGACATGCGACGTCGGCCTTGCTTGACGCCAAGAAGGAGCACGACTCGGCTGACCGATAAACCGGAGAGGACTCCGAGGGTGTTCCTTCCCTTCGCGATGAAGTCGCAATCAGACTGGCAGAAGGCCCCGAAACACGCGTGGACGATTACAAAGTTAGCGCTTTTTCCGGCGTTGTCAAGTCCACCCTTTGCGCCTGCTCGCGCACGGCCAACTGCCCACAGGCGGCCTCGATGTCATCCCCCCGACTGCGGCGCACCGTCACGGTTACGTGCGCGCTCAGGAGCACTTGCCGGAAACGCTCCAACCGCTCCGGCGTGGTGCGGGCAAACGGGGCACCAGGGACCGGGTTATACCACAACAGGTTGATCTTGCACGGCACCCAGCGGGCGATCTGAATCAGCTTCCGGGCATCGGCCTCGGAATCATTGAAGTCCCGCAACAGCACATATTCGTAGGTGATGCGACGCCGGCACTTGGCGTAGTAGTAGCGCAGCGCTTCACGCAAGGCCTCTAGATCGTTGCCCTTGTTGATGGGCATGATCCGGCTGCGCTTTTCATCGTCTGGGGCGTGCAGCGAAAGGGCCAGTTTGAAGCGCGCCCCGTCGTCGGCCAGCTGCCGAATCTGCCGCGCTAGACCAGCGGTCGAAACGGTGATGTGCCGATTGGGGATCGCCAGTCCGAGCTCGCTACAGAGGATCTGGCTGGACAGAAGCACGTTGCGGTAATTTTGCAGCGGCTCCCCCATGCCCATGTACACGACGTTCGTCACGGCCCGTCCCCAATGGACGCGCGCGTAGCGGTCTAGCTGCGCCACCTGATCCACGATTTCCCCCGGATCCAAGTTGCGCCAAAACCCCATCTGGCCGGTGGCGCAGAAGGCGCAGCGCAGAGCGCAGCCAACTTGGGAGGACACGCAGACCGTAAGCCGCTTGGGAGCCCCGCTTTCGTCGAAATCCGGAATGAGCACGCTCTCGATGGCCCGGCCGTCCCGAAGCCGAAACAAGAACTTGACCGTGCCATCTGAGGCACGCTGCAGGCGCTCCAACCGGATGCGCTCCAACCGAGCCTCGACCGCAAGACGCTCCCGCAGCCGCTTGGGCAGACTGCTCATGGCCTGAAAGCTTTCGGCCTGCTTCTGATAGATCCACTGAAACAGCTGTCGTCCTCGATAGGCGGGCTCCCCCCAAGCACACATCAGGGCCTCCAACTCGGACAGGGAAAGCCCGTAGAGGTTCAGCAGGGCACTATGCGAGACGGTCTTTTCGAGCATAGGGGGCGATCTGGGTGAAAAGCCGCGATTTATACCCTGAACTCAGCCTGTCGGGTTCCCCTCAACCTGAGGAGCTCAGGCTCCAGCGGGCCACCTCCGCCAGCAGGCGCGCGGCGGCCATGTAGCGCGATAGGCTTAAGGGGTTGCCTTTACGGAGCCGCAGCTTGCCGCTCATAAGAGCCAGAACCGGATCCAGGCCGGAGAACAGGACCTGTTCCCAGACCTGACGATCTCCGACCAACACGTAGGCAGCCGCCTCAGCCTCTTGCGGAGAGGCAAGACGTGCCCCCCGGCATGTGCCCCGGTGCAGATCCAGGTAGGCGACCCTCTCCACCCCGTCTTGAATGGCGATCAGAGCCAGCGCCCCCTCCCAATCGCGCGCCGCCTCCCGGTATTCAGAGCTCGCGTTGAGCGCTTGGCACCATCGTTGCAAGCGCTCCTGGGTAAATAACTCATCCCCCATTTGATCCCCCAATTGCGCCTCTGCAAGAAGATAACGAGGTCACATTCGATGCGCAAACACCCCAACCGGAGCCTATCTTCGCTCTCGTGCGGTATCGTTGGCTGCTTTGGCGTACCCAACTCGGCTTCCACGGCACGTTGCTGAGCCTTCTTGTGGGGGGCATAGCCGCTCTGGGATGGCTGAGCGGGTGGACTGCCCTGTATGGCCTAGCGCTCGCAACGGCTTTGTTGTACGGAGGGTGGCTCTATCGACGCTGGTTTCGGCTTAAGCGCGCCCTCGCACGCCCCTTTCCGGCACGGTGGCGAGCGCTCTTGGAGCGCATCCCCCTCTATGCGGGCTTGGGAGAAGAGGAGCGAGCCCGCTTTGAGACGCTTGTGCTGCTTTTTCTGGCCGAACATCGTTTCGAGGGGGTTGACGGCATAGAGCCCACCGATGAGCAGCGCTTGCTTGTGGCCGCTGGGGGGGCGGCGCTTCTGCTCGGGCGCCCCTATTGGAGCCTCCCCCGCACCCCCACTATACTCTTCTATCCCGGTCCCTTTGATGAACAGTTCCAGGTGCGCTCCCGAGCTCCCCTGTTGGGGCAGGTCTACGGCCAGGGGCCGGTGCTGCTGTCCCTGCCCGCAGTAGAGTCCGAGTGGTTCCAGCGCGACGGTCAGAACGTCGTCCTACATGAGCTGGCCCACCTGCTTGACCTCGACGGACAGGAGGCCGATGGCGTGCCCCGGCACCTAGAGCGCACCAGCATCGGACGCTGGCGGGCCCTGTTGGCAGAGGTCCGACAGAGGGTTCGCGAGGGGCGATCCCCGTTGCGCCCGTATGCGGCCACGCATCCGGCCGAATGCTTCGCCGTCTCTGTGGAGGCCTTCTTCGAGATACCCCATAGCCTGGCCGCCGCGCATCCGGAATGGTACGCAGCGCTGGCGGCTTATTTTAACGTCGACCCTCGCCAGTGGCTAGGTTCGGAATCGGAGCCTGATCCGATTTGGAACATGTGAGCTCAATGGGCGTTGTATACAACGCACAGCCTCCATGACGACCGGCCGCACACCTCTCTCTCGTCGCACCTCCGATGAGCTCCTTGCAGGCTTCCCCCTCCAGCGGCCGGTCGTCTTTTGTGCGCTCATGGGCTCAGACCTTTGGGAACACCCTGCAGAAGCCGCCACAAGTGGTCTTTTAACTCTTCCAGGCCCCGACCCGTAACGGCGCTGATTGGACAAAGGGGCACATCAGAAGGCAAAGGTTCAGGAAGCTTCTCGACGAGATCCATCTTGGAGAGGGCCACCAGGCGGGGCCGCGCTAGCAAACCTGGGTTGTAGGCCTTTAGCTCCTGTAGCAGCATGCGATATTCGGCTTCGGGATCGGGGCTGATAGCCGGAATCAAAAGCAGCAGCACGCGCGTGCGTTCGATGTGCCGCAGGAAATCCAGGCCCAGACCTCGCCCCTGATGAGCTCCCTCGATAATCCCGGGGATGTCTGCCATCACAAACGAACGGAAGTCCCGGTACGACACCACCCCCAGCACAGGCGAAAGCGTGGTAAAGGGATAGTCGGCGATCTTGGGTCGCGCGGCCGAAAGCGCGGCCAGCAGCGTGGACTTGCCCGCGTTGGGCTGACCGACCAGCCCCACATCGGCTAAGAGCTTAAGATCCAGCCAAAGGGTGCGCTCTTGGCCCGGCTCCCCTGGCTCCGCGTAACGAGGGGTCTGACGGGTTGGGCTTTTAAAGTGCGCGTTGCCCCGCCCTCCGCGGCCGCCTCGGGCCACGCACAGGCGTTGACCGGCTTCGAGGATCTCGCCCAGGATCGCCCCGGTTTCCGCATCCCGCACCACGGTGCCCAAGGGCACGCGCAGGATCACGTCCCGACCCTTTCGGCCGTGTTGGCAGGAGCCTTTTCCGCTTTCTCCTCGCTCCGCTTTGTGATGCGGCGTCCAGTAAAGATGCAGCAGCGTGTTGAGTTGTGGATCGCCCTCCAAAAACACGCTTCCGCCATCGCCTCCGTCGCCGCCGGCCGGTCCCCCGCGGGGCACATACTTTTCCCGCCGAAAGGCCACCGCCCCATGGCCCCCGTCACCGGCTTTCACGAAGAGCTTTACGCGATCGATAAACATCGCCAGCCTCGAACCGTCGCCAACCGATTTTGTTTCCTTGGTTTGCCCCGCGCCCCGACCGGACTGTACCTTTGCAAAAGCCATGATGGCCTTCTTCCACTCTGGCCGCCCACCGGCGGCAAGATAGGGGAAACGCAGCTTGCCTACGTGGGTCGCATCATCCTCGCAGACCTCTTTAAGGCCGATCTTCATGCGCGATCCCAGCATGAGATCCCCCAACTGGAGCGTCTCCGCTCGGATCGAGCCCCTGAGCAGGAGGCCAAGCCCCATGGCCCTGCCGCTCCGCTTTTACCTCACATCCGGCTCGGGTATACCGGGTAACGGTCTAGCGTGTATGAAGGAAGCCTCTGTATGCAAAAGGAGATCATCATCCACGCTACGCAGGATCAAACCCGCGTAGCGCTTGTAGAGAACGGAGAGCTGGTTGAGCTTTTCGTAGAGAGCCCCCAAAACGTACGCACAGTCGGGGATATCCACGTGGGGCGGGTGCGACGCGTAATGCCCGGGCTGCGCGCCGCCTTCATCGATATCGGGAAAAGCCAAGACGCCTTTTTGCACTTCTCCGACATCACCCCTACGCTCCTGGATTTCCTGCGCCTGCTCGGCCAAGATCCTCAGCCCAATCCCCGCTTGTATCCAGAAAAGAATGGCGCCAGCGCACCCCTGTGGACGTACCTCAGAGAAGCTCAGCCCATCGCGGTCCAGATCATGAAGGAGCCCATCGGGCGCAAAGGCCCTCGGGTCAGCACCGATATCTCTTTGCCCGGACGCTTCTTTGTGCTGATGCCCTTTACGGACCTCGTGGCCGTATCCAAGAAAATCACGGCCTATAGGGAGCGTAGACGCCTACAAGCCCTCGCCCGCAGCCTCTTGCCCCCGGGCTTCGGGGTTATCGTGCGCACTGTCTCCGAGGGCAAGGACGCGCGGGCGCTTGATCAAGACCTGCAGAACCTGTTACGCACCTGGCGGCAGATCGAAGCCCGCATGCGTTCGGCTACGCCGCCGGAACGCGTATACGAGGATGCTAGCATGGTCTCAAGCGTAATTCGGGATCTGTTCACGGAAGACTTCGACCGCATCCTCGTAGACGAAGCCGAACTGTACCGCCAAATCAAGGCCTACGTACGCCAGGTAGCCCCTCATATGGAGGGGTGCGTGCAACTGTACAGGGGCAGAAAGCCCATCTTCGACTACGCGGGCATCCAGCGCGCCGTAGCATCCGTTTTCAGCCGCCGCGTTGAGCTGCCCAGCGGGGGGCATATCGTGATCGAACACACGGAGGCGATGCACGTGATCGACGTAAACTCCGGCCCCTACGCCCCCAAACGGGATCAGGAGGAGAACGCGCTGCAGACGAACCTAGAAGCCGCGCGCGAGATCGCACGCCAACTCAGGCTCCGCGATCTGGGTGGGATTATCGTGGTGGACTTCATCGACCTGCGCGATGAGCGGAACCGCAAGAAAGTCTATGAGGAGCTCAAAAAAGAGTTCACCAAAGATCGGGCCAAAACGAGCGTGCTGCCCATGAGCGAGTTCGGCCTGGTGCAGATCACGCGCCAGCGCGTTCGTCCGGGCCTGCTGCACGCCTTAGGCGATCCTTGCCCTGCTTGCGGTGGGATGGGCGTGGTCCAATCCACCACGTCCTTTGTTATGGACATCGAGAATTGGATACGCCGCTTCCGGACGAAGGCCCAGGAGCGCACCATCGAACTGCACGTACATCCGTATGTGCGCGCCTTCCTGACCAAGGGGCTGTGGAACTATCCGCTGCGCTGGCTACTGCGCCACTGGGTGCGCGTGCGCGTGGTGGCCAACCCCGAGCTAAGCATGACGCAGTTTCGCTTTCTCCTACCCGATAGCGGCGAGGACGTCACCGCTCGCTACGGAGCCGAAGAACGCCCTTCTTCGCCTCTTGCACCCAGCTCGCAGCAGGAAGCCGCCACCCCGAGAGCGGAGATTCCGAGCTCGCGTAAGCGGCGATCGCAACGGCGGGAGGGCTCCTTAGGGCGCTCCCCAACAGCCGCCGACTCCTCTTCGAGGGTGGATTCCCCCTAGAGCATGGTGGGATGCATCAGGAGCCCATCTTGCCCGAGCCTGCTACGAGGGCTTTTTCGGCCTTCAGGAGCCGAATGCGCATCTTTACCCGCTCGACGTAACGCTTACGCCGCCGTCGTTTTTCCCGCTTGTTGTACTGTCGCCCCATGTCCATACCTCCTATATAGCGCTTAGGCGGGCGCAAGTATAGCCGTCTTTTCGGGCCTCTGGCAAGGGGCTATGGCTTCACAGGGCTGTTCCCTCCTCGCGTGAGGGGGCGACAGGCGGCCCCTCCTGCTGAAACCGCTCCAGAGCCCTCCAGGCCTCTTCATCCCGGTGCCGCTCCCAGTCGGTGATCCCAAAAAGCGTCACGAAGTGCTCCACAAGACGCTCCTGCACCTCCTGCATCGGAATCGGCTTTCCCAGCAGACGCTCCAGCGAGGTTACGCCCTTGTCCGCGATCCCGCAGGGGATGATGTGCCCAAAGTAGCGCAGGTCCGGATTTACGTTGAAAGCGAAACCGTGCATGGTGACCCAGCGGCTGCATTTGATGCCCATGGCGCAGATTTTCTCCGCGCCCACCCAAACGCCCGTAAGGCGCGGGATGCGACCAGCCTGAATGCCGTAGTCGGCACAGGTGCGGATGACGACCTCCTCTAGGGTGCGCAGATAGCGATGGATGTCCGTAAAGTAGCGATCTAGATCCAGGATCGGATAGCCCACGATTTGGCCGGGGCCGTGATAGGTAATGTCTCCCCCTCGGTCGATGGGCACGTAAGTGGCTCCGATCTCGGCTAGCTGTTCAGGGGAAAGGAGCAGGTGCTGCGGCTTGCCGCTTTTGCCCAGCGTGTACACGTGGGGATGTTCCAGCAGCAGCAGCACATCCGGGAGCGGATCCGGCTCCATGCCATGAGCCCAGCGGCGCAGCTTCTGCTCGATAAGACGGCCTTGAATGCGCCGCTGCAGCTCCCAAGCCGCCTCGTAAGGCACCCGTCCGAGCTCGGCGACCAGCAGATGGCGCTTCATCCGAGCGCGTTTAGCCATGGCCGCAGCTAGAATTGCGGCTACAGGTGAATGGCTTCGCCCGCCGCGGCAGCGGCCGCCTCCATGATGGCTTCCGCGAGCGTCGGATGGGGATGCACGGCCCGCATGACCTCGTGTATGGTGCCCTCGGCCTTGCGGGCGAGCACGGCCTCTGAGATGAGCTCCGTGGCGTCCCATCCCAGAATGTGGCAGCCGAGCCATTCGCCGTAGCGGGCATCGAAGATGACTTTTACAAAGCCCTCCGTGTGCCCTATGGCCGCAGCCTTGCCGCTGGCCTGGAAGGGAAATTTGCCCACCCGAATATCATAGCCCCGCTCCCGGGCCGCCTTTTCCGTAAGCCCTACGGAGGCGACTTGGGGCTGGCAGTACGTGCAGCCCGGGATGTTGTCGTAGTCCAGGGGCTCCACCTCCAGGCCGGCGATCTTCTCCACGCACAAAATCCCCTCGTGCGAGGCCACGTGGGCAAGCCAAGGCGGACCGGCCACGTCACCTATCGCGTAAATGCCCTCTACGTTGGTCCGATACCACTCATCGACCACAACGGCCCCTTTGTCGACCCGAACGCCCAGCTCTTCAAGACCCAGGTTTTCGATATTACCCGTTACCCCCACGGCCGAGAGCACGACATCGACCTCCAGGGTTCGCTCTCCCTGCGGGGTCCGAAGCGTGGCCTTGACTTTGGGGCCGCTTGTGTCGACGGCCGTTACGGAGGATTCGGTCAGGATCTCGATGCCGTATTTCTGGTAGCTTTTGCCCAGCTCACGGCCGATGTCCTCATCCTCAGCGGGCAAAATCGTGGGCATGATCTCCACCAGCGTAACCCGGGTGCCCATCATGTGATAGAAGTACGCGAACTCCACCCCAATAGCCCCCGCGCCGACGATGAGCATCGAGTCCGGCCTTTGGGAGGCTGAGAGGGCATCGGTCGAATCCCAGATTTTTCGGTGATCGATCCGCATAAAGGGTAGCTCCCGGGGCCGGGCGCCGGTGGCCAACACGATGTGCGGGGCCCGGAGCTCCTCAAACGGCTTGCCGTCGCGCAGCAGCGCGACCCGGCCCTTGCCGTCCAGACGAGCCGCGGCCGAGAAGACCTCGATTTTGTTCTTCTTCATGAGAAACTGCACGCCTCGGCTCATGCGCTCGGCCACCTGCCGGGAGCGCGCGATCACGGCCTGAAAATCGACCTGGACGGGTCCTTCCACCCGAAGGCCGTACTCTTGGGCATGTCGGACCGTATAGGCGATCTCAGCGCTCTTCAACAGGGCCTTCGTGGGGATGCAACCTACGTTTAGGCAGACCCCCCCGAGCTTGTTTTTCTCCACCACAGCCACGCGCATGCCCAGCTGCGCGGCTCGGATGGCGGCCACGTAGCCGCCTGGCCCCGCGCCGATTACGACCAAGTCGAAGTTTTGCGCCATCGATGCGTTCTCCCCTGCCTAAAAAAGACCGGCCGAAGTTAGCGCGCCCGAGGCCTGCGATCCAGAGAGCTCACGAGACCCCTTGCAGCGCAAGCAGGCCCGGAAGCTGACGGCCCTCCAAAAGCTCCAGGGCCGCGCCTCCGCCCGTGGAGAGGTGGCTTACGGCCTCAGCTAGGCCCAGCCGATCCAAGGCCGCGGCCGAATCGCCCCCGCCGACGATCGTTATGGCGCCGCCTCGAGTGGCCTCGGCCAGGGCCTGCGCAACGGCCTGGGTGCCGGTCGCAAAGCGCGGGACCTCAAAGACCCCCATGGGTCCGTTCCAGAGCACGGTGCGCGCTTCGCGTAGAAGCGCCGCGTAGCGGGCCGCGGTCTGCGGTCCGATATCCAGCCCCATGTAGTCGTCCGGAATCGAGTCCGAGGCGATCCGAGGCGGCTCCGGATCGTCCAGAGCACGCGCAACGACGTGATCTTGGGGCAGCTCAACCGGGACCCCGAGGGCGCGGGCGCGCTCCAAGATCGCCTCCGCTACCGAAAGCCTTTCGGGCTCCAGTAAGGAGCGGCCCACCTCTCGGCCTGAGGCGCGCAGAAACGTGTAAGCCATGCCCCCGCCGATGAGCAGGCGGTCTATGCGACCGATCAGGTTCTCCAGCACCAGGATCTTGTCTGAAACCTTGGCCCCGCCGAGCACCAGCACGAAAGGCCGCGCGGGGTTTTCCAGAGCCCCCACCAAGTACTCCAATTCGCGTTGGAGCAGATATCCGGCCACGGCCGTTCCGACCATCCGGGGGAGGGCCTCGATGGAGGCGTGGGCCCGATGGGAGGCGCCAAAGGCGTCGTTGACGTAAAGCTCCGTCCAAGCCGCCCATTGGCGGGCTAGCTCCGGGTCGTTGCGCTCTTCCCCGGGATGAAAGCGCAGGTTTTCGAGCATGAGCACCGCACCCTCGGCGAGCTTTCCGACGGCCTCCTCGACGGCCGGACCGCTCACCTCGGGCACGAAATGAACGGGTTGACCCAACAGGGCCTCCAGACGCTCTGCAATGGGCCTAAGGCTTAACGAGGGCTCAACACCCTTGGGACGCCCCAAATGGCTGCCCACTACAAGCCGCGCCCCGCACGCCAGAAGCCGCCGAATCGTCGGCAGCGCGGCCCGTATGCGCCGATCGTCGACGATACGCCCTCCTTCTAGGGGCACGTTGAAGTCCACGCGCAGGAAAACCCGGCGCCCGCTCACAGGCACATCATCGATCGTCTTTTTGCGCCACCCCATGCGTTTTGCTCCCCTTTCGCGCCCTCTGGGCTTGGCTCAAGGTCGGCGGACCGCAAGCGACGCGGAGGCGGCTCGCCTTATGCTGGCACGGGCACCGCCACCTTGAGGATCAGGTCGGCCGTTCGGTTCGCGTAGCCCCACTCGTTATCGTACCATCCCACGACCTTGACCAGGTTGCCCAGCGCGAACGTCGATGGGGCATCGAAGATGCAAGAATGGGGGTTGTGCACGATGTCGGCCGACACGATGGGATCTTCGGTGTATTCCAGGATGCCCTTCAACGGGCCCTCGGCCGCGGCCTTAAAGAGGGCGTTTACCTCCTCGCGCGTGGTTTCGCGCCTGAGCACGGCCGTAAAATCCGTAACGGAACCATCCGGAACGGGCACGCGCATCGCCAGCCCGTCGAGCTTGCCCTTCAGATGCGGCAGCACAAGGCCCACGGCCTTGGCCGCGCCTGTGGTGGTGGGTACAATCGAGAGGGCGGCCGCGCGCGCCCTGCGCAGATCCTTATGGGGCGCGTCGTGCAGCCGCTGATCGGCCGTGTAGGCGTGCACCGTGAGCATGAAGCCGCGCTCAACGCCCAGGGCCTCGTCGAGCACCTTGACCATGGGCGCCAGGCAATTTGTGGTGCAGGAGGCGTTGGAGATGATCCGCTCTTCGCCCGTAAGCAGGTGATCGTTGACCCCGATCACCACCGTCACGTCCGGGTTCTTGGCCGGGGCGCTGATGATGACCTTGCTAGCGCCCGCCTCCAGATGCAGGGCGGCTTTCTCGCGATCCGTAAACAGCCCCGTGGATTCGACGACGATCTCCACCCCCAGATCGCGCCAGGGCAGTTGAGCCGGGTCCTTTTGGGCGAGCACGCGCACCCGGTGCCCGCTCAGAATCAGATCTTGGTTGTCGACCTGCACCGAACCCGGAAAGCGGCCGTGCACGGAGTCGTACTTGAACAAATGGGCCAGCGTGGGCGCATCGGTGATGTCGTTAACGGCCACAAGATCGATGCGGTCCGCGTAGCGCTCCAGAATCGCGCGCGCCACCAATCGGCCGATGCGGCCAAAGCCGTTGATGCCCACTCGAACTCTTTGCATGGATCGGCTCCCTTTTACGTGGTGATCTCCGCCCGGATCATCTTGCGCAGCACGGTCTGCAGGATACCCCCGTTGCGGTAATAGTCCGCCTCCACCTGCGTGTCGATGCGGCTTGTGGTCCAGAAGGTGATCTCCGAGCCGTCTTCGCGCCGAGCGCGCACCAGCACGTCCTGGCGTGGTTTGGGGTCTGTGATGCCTTCGATGTCAAAGAGCTCTCGGCCCGTAAGGCCCAGCGAACGCCAGGATTGCCCGGGCTTGAACTCAAGCGGCAAGACCCCCATGCCGACTAGATTGGAGCGGTGAATGCGCTCGTAGGATTCAGCGATCACGGCCTTAACGCCCAGCAAGAAGGTGCCCTTGGCGGCCCAATCTCGGGAGGAGCCGGCCCCGTACTCCTTGCCGGCCAGCACCACAAGCGGAACGCCTGCGGCCTTGTAGCGCATGGCCGCCTCGTACACAGGCAGCTCCTCGCCTGTAGGGAAGTAGATCGTATAGCCGCCCTCGCGGCCGCCTAAAAGGAGGTTCTTGATCCGAATGTTGGCGAAAGTGCCGCGCATCATGACCTCGTGATTGCCGCGCCGGGCGCCATAGGAGTTGAACTCCTCTGGGCTTACCCCGTGCGCGATCAAATACCGCCCGGCTGGGCTGTTAGCCGGGATGCTGCCCGCAGGCGAGATGTGATCCGTCGTGATCGAATCGCCCAGGAGCATCAGCACGCGCGCGCCTCGGATCTCCGACAGCGGCGGAAGTTCTAAGGTCAGATCCTCGAAAAACGGTGGACGCCGTATATACGTGGAGGCCGGATCCCAGGCGTACAGCTCCCCCTCCGGCGTCGGCAGGGCCTGCCAGTTTGCATCGCCCTCGAAGACGCGAGCATATTGCTGCTCGAAGAGCTCCGGCCGCAGCGAACGGGCGATCACGTCCGCTATCTCCTCCTGACTGGGCCAGATGTCGCGCAGGTACACGGGCTGCCCGTTGGGATCATAACCTAGAGGCTCCTCCAGCAGGTCGATGTCGATCCGGCCGGCCAGAGCGTAAGCGATCACCAGGGGCGGGGAGGCCAGGTAGTTGGCCTTGACCAGCGGGTTGATCCGGCCTTCAAAGTTGCGGTTGCCCGAAAGCACGGCGGCCACCACAAGCTCGCCCTCCCGGATGGCCTGCGCAATGGGCTCCGGAAGCGGACCCGAATTGCCGATGCACGTCGTGCAGCCGTAGCCCACTACATGAAAGCGCAGGGCCTCTAAGTAGGGCATAAGCCCGGAGTGGCGCAGGTACTCCGTGACCACGCGCGAGCCAGGCGCCAGGCTCGTCTTCACCCAAGGCTTCACATCCAGACCGCGCTGAACAGCTTTTTTGGCTAGCAACCCGGCCCCAATCATGACCGAGGGGTTTGAGGTGTTCGTGCAGCTCGTAATGGCCGCGATCACCACCGAGCCGTGCGTAAGCTGTACGCTTTCGCCATCTAAGTGCACCGTGACGCTGCGATCCCAGTCCTGCTCCGAAAGGCCAAAGCCGCGCTCCGTGAGGGGGGCCTTTAGAGAGAAGAAGAAGTTCTGCTTGACCTCTCGCAAAGGAAGCCGATCCTGAGGCCGCTTGGGGCCGGCCAGGCTGGGCTCCACGGTGCTCATATCGAGCTCTAATGTGTCCGAAAACTCCGGCTCCGGAGCAGCATCCGTGCGGAAAAGCCCGTTGGTTTTGCAGTACCATTCGACCTGCTGCACGAAATCCGGATCGCGGCCCGTTCCGAGCAAGTAACGCAGCGTTTCGTCGTCGACGGGGAAAAACCCGATCGTGGCGCCGTACTCGGGGGCCATGTTGGCGATCGTGGCCCGATCCGGCAGGCTGAGCTTGGAGACGCCCGGCCCGAAGAATTCCACGAACTTGCCCACCACGCCCTTTTTGCGCAGCATCTGCGTGATCGTAAGCACGAGGTCCGTGGCCGTGGCCCCCTCGGGCAGTTCCCCGTAGAGGCGAAAGCCCACCACCTCCGGAATGAGCATATACAGGGGCTGGCCCAACATGTTGGCCTCGGCCTCGATACCCCCCACGCCCCAACCGAGCACTCCGAGGCCGTTGATCATGGTCGTATGCGAATCGGTCCCCACAAGCGTATCCGGATATGCAAGCGTCCAACCCAATGCGTCCGGACTAAACTGCACGACCTTGGCCAGGTACTCCAGGTTAACCTGGTGCACGATGCCGGTAGCCGGGGGCACTACGCGGAAGTTTTCAAAGGCCCGCTGAGCCCATTTGAGGAACTGATAGCGCTCCCGGTTGCGCTCGAATTCCTTTTCGGCGTTGTAGAAGAGGGCAAACTCAGATCCAAAAAAATCTACCTGCACAGAGTGATCGATAACCAGGTCCACCGGCACCACGGGGTTGATGCGCTTCGGATCCCCGCCCAGCCGACGGTAGGCGTCGCGCATGGCGGCCAGATCCACTACGGCCGGAACCCCGGTAAAATCCTGCAGGATCACCCGCGAGGGCAGAAACGGGATCTCCCTTTCCGGCAACTTGCCAGAAGCCCAGGCGGCCAAGGCCTCGATATCGGCGCTTGTGACCACATACTCGTCGTAGTGCCGCAGCAGGTTTTCCAGCAGGATCCGAATCGAATACGGCAGCCGGTCAAGCCGAATCAGACCCTGTCGATCCAGCTCCGGAAGGGAGTAGACTACATACGACCGATCTCCCCAGGAGTACTCCTGACGGGCGCCAAATGGGTTGTGCACAGGGGCCATGTCGATGATCCTCTGCTAAAGAGCCCAAAGCCGCCGCAAAGTACGCACGGGAACCGAACCGGTTCCAGTGGCGGCTTAGCCCCCTATGAGGATCATGGGACGGTTAGGGACGTGCACCAGATCGCCGAGGCCGGCGTGTTGGGCCTGCTTGCGCGCAACGGCGGCGGCGATCAGCGCCGTCAGCTCCTCCTCGGTTGCGCCGGCGCGCAAGGCGTCGCGCAGGCTGACCTCGTGCGGGCCCAGAAGACAGACCTTCAAGTGCCCGTCGGCCGTGATGCGCAGCCGGTTGCAGCCAGAGCAGAAGTGATCTGTCATGGAACTGATAAAGCCGATCGAGCCCCGAAAGCCCGGAACCCGAAAGCGCTTGGCCGTCTCGTGCGGACTCTGTTCGGGACAGCGCTCTAGTTCGTAGACGGCCTGAATCCGCTCCAACAGCTCGACATACGGCACAAGCCGTTCCACGGACCAGCCGTTGCCCAGAAAGGGCATGTACTCGATAAAGCGCACCTCTACGGGCCGATCGCGCGTAAAGGCGACGAAATCCAGCACCTCCTCGTCGTTAATGCCGCGCAGCACCACGCAGTTGATCTTGGGCCGGTAGCCGAGGGCCAAGGCCAGCTCAATGGCCTCCAGCACAAGCTCCAGACCCGAGCGCCGCGTGATGAGCCGAAACTTAACGGGATCGAAGGTGTCCAGGCTGATGTTGAGTTGATCCAAGCCCGCCTGGTGCAGGGCGGCAAGCCGCTCTTTGAGGAGCAACCCGTTGGTGGTGAGCGCAATCGTCTGCAGCCCTTCGATACCCCGAAGCCAGGAGATGAGCGTTTCGACCCCCTTGCGCACCAGCGGCTCGCCGCCCGTGAGGCGGATTTTTTTCACCCCGAGCCGCACAAACAAGGTGGCCAGCCGATAGATCTCCTCTAGCGTAAGCAGCTCCTGCCGAGGCTTCAGGGCCACGCCCTCTTCGGGCATGCAGTACAGACAGCGCAGATTGCAACGCTCCGTAAGGGAGATGCGCAGATACGTATGCGCGCGCCCAAACGGGTCGACAAGCGCCGGATGCACCGGCCGATCGGCGTTCATGAGCGTATCCCGGGTTGGGAAGGGAAAATACACACCCGGGTATCCCGGATCAAGAGGGACGCAATCCGACTACGCGGCCGGCTTTTGGCTTTCGGCGGAGGCCCACTCGCCTTCCTCAGCTTCCCCCTCGCCTAGATCCGCCAGCGCCGTCAGGCGCTTTAAGCGAAGCTGCAGCTCGCGGATGGCGCGATCCCGCTTGGCGATCTCCCAGTGCAGGTGCCTGACTTGCTCCAGCCGCTCGGCGGCGAAAAGACGCCAGAACAGAAAACCCGTGGCGAATCCGATTAGAAAGGCCCCGACAAGAAACAGGGCCAATTGCCAGAAGGGCATAAGCCTTCTCCCTTTTACCTGTAAGCCACCTTAAGCCGGACCCCTTCCGGTCCCTGCCCGTGGACGTACCGAATTAGGTTAGGGTCCACACCGCGCACCACTAGATAATCCCGAAGCGCCCAGGCGCGCTCTTGCGCTAAAGTGGCGGACGGGGCCTGCACCTCCAGAAGCACAGGTTGGCGCCAGGCCATAAGCTGCGCTGCGGCCCGCTTAAGGGGCTCCACAATGGAGGGGCCGAGCATGGCCTGCTGGGGCTCAAAGCGCCGGTGGGCCTCTTGTATAAGCGCCTCGATGGCGGCCAGCTCAGCCGACCCAGCCGGGCGCGCTGGTTCCGGAGCCGTCTGCAGGGCTTGCTCCATACCGCCGCCCGAGGCTGCGGGTCCAACCCCCGAAGGCGAAGGGGTAAACACCTGCACACTCTCCGGGGGAGCCTCAGAAGATCTTAAGGGAACCCCCACCTGCGCATCGAGCACAGCCGACGGCGCCGGGGACGGCTGTGCCACCCCGGTCTGCCCCCCCGTCGGAGCGCGCGCCAAACGCTGGTCCTCAAGCTGTACGGCCAGATAAGCCAGAGCCATCAGGACGATGAGCCCCACGATCCCGATGAGCAATATCCATCGGCTATGCATATGGCGGACTCCCAACCCGAACAGGCGGTAAACAAGGACTATGCCAGAACCCTCAGCACCTCCCCCTTGCGGTCGATTAGCCCGCATAGGAGGAGAGATTCGGCCCGATAGATTGCAGAAACGTTTGCATACGGGGCAACTTTTGCCCCCCAAAACCTCTCCCAATCCTTGAAGAAGCGCCCCATGTCGGCGTGCGTCGTGTTGTACGGATGCGGACAGATGCGTAGCGTTCTACCTCGTGCGGAGATAAAAACGCGACACCTGCATAGCGCGCTGGCCAACGCCCGCGCCTGCTCAGTAGACGGAAGGCGCAATCCAAAGAGAGGGAGGAACTCGATATGGCTCAGAGTCCCAGTCGCAGCTCCAGTTCCGAAACACCCTCCAGAGCGGGGCCAAGAGGGCCTGGGTGTGCTGCGTGACGGCACTCGGCTTCCAAAAATGTAACAGAAACGACAACACGGCGCGCACCGCCGGGGCGATGGGTTTGCCGGTATTTCGAGGCGTGGAATCTTCCGGCCCCGCGATCAGGAGCGCCTTCTGGAAGCACCACAAGCGCGGGCGCGCCCCTGTCCTGGGCTAGATGCCGCTACGGGATAGAGGTTACTGGGGAACTGATTACGATCTCTTGTCCCTTCTTAGGGGCACGTTGCGGACCACGATCGCCATGCTATCGAAACACAGGGCAAAATGGCTATCCGATCGGCCTCGATAAGATCTGGCAAGGGGGCAAAGCGCTCTCGGACCCGCTCGGCATCGCGGAAGAACTGCTCGGATGCGATGCACCAGGGCCCGCGTGTTGTCCAAGGCGGCGATACCGGCCGCTTCTATAGAGCGGGGAAAGCGGAGACAGACGGGCACAATCCAAACAATGCCAACCCCCCGGTAGACGGAACGCTCCTGGCTGGTGCTCCTCCGCCGAGAAGCCTGCTACGCACATGGGATCGTCTGCTCCCGTTTGGGCCCGGTGGAAATCCAGCGCACGGGGAGCCGGAGCCAATCGGAGATGAAGGCCACGTAGGCGCGCGCCCGATCCGGCAACGCCGTAACATTTGTCACCCCGGCTGTGCTCGTCTGCCAGCCGGGCAGCACTTCGTAGACGGGTTCGACGCGTTCAAGCGTCTGCACGTCTACGGGGAAGACGGTGGTGGTCTTGTTCCCGATCCGATAGGCCACGCAAACAGGGATTTCGGCCAGAGGGTCAAGCACGTCGAGCTTTGTCAGCGCGATCTCCTGTATGCCGTTGACGCGCACGGCGTGCCGCAGGCTGACCAGATCCAGCCACCCCGTGCGGCGGGGCCGGCCCGTCGTGGCCCCGTACTCGGAGCCCCACTGACGAAGCCGTTCTCCGAGCTCGCCCCGGATTTCCGTCGGGAAGGGCCCGTTGCCCACGCGGGTCGTGTAGGCTTTGATGACGCCGATCACGCGCCGAATGGCCGTAGGGGGGATGCCCAGCCCCGTGCAGGCCCCTCCGGCGGTCGGATGCGAAGCCGTTACAAACGGATACGTGCCGAAATCCACATCCAATAACGCCCCCTGGGCTCCCTCTAGCAGCAGGCGCTGTCCCTGCTCAAGGGCGTCGTTGAGCAGTTCGACCGTGTTCGTCACATAAGGATCGATCATTCGGTCGAAGGCCACGTATTGCTCGATGATGGCCTCCACGTCGAGCGGCTCCCGCCCGTACAAGCGGCGCAGCAGCTCGTTTTTGGCCTCAAGGTTGGCGCGCAGCTTGCGGCACAGCACGTCCCGGTCGAGCAGGTCCACAACCCGAATGCCGGTTCGGGCGAACTTGTCCACGTAGGCCGGACCGATGCCGCGGCCTGTGGTGCCCACGCGCTCCGGTCCGCGCACCTCTTCGCCCACCTCGTCCAACAGCTTATGATAGGGCATGATCAGGTGGGCCATGTGGCTGATAAACAGCCTGCCCAGGGTGCGCACGCCCAGGGATTCGAGGGTCTGGATCTCCTCCAGCAGCGCCGCAGGATCGATCACGACTCCGTTTCCGATCACGCAGCGCACGTGGGGATGGAAGATCCCCGACGGGATCTGGTGCAGCACGACCGTCTGATCCCCAAAGATTACCGTGTGCCCCGCGTTAGCACCCCCCTGATAGCGGGCCACGATGTCGAATTCGGGACTCAGCAGATCAACGATCTTACCCTTGCCCTCATCGCCCCATTGGGCGCCAATCAGCACCGTCGCGCTCATGGTTTTCGCACACAGAAAAGGCTGCGCGCATAACGCGCAGCCCCACATGAGGTCCTGTGCGGTCAATCGGCTACTTGGCCGTAGCTGGCCACGGCCTCCTCGACCGATGCGTAGTGTTCGAAGATCGTGATAAGCTTCGTGACCACTAGCAGGCTCTGGATACGTTCCGTGGCGCGGGCGATCTTGAGATCGCCGCCGGCGTTGCGCATCGTGGTCAGAGCGGCGATGAGCATGCCCAGGCCGGAGCTGTTCATGAAACGTACTTTACCTAGGTCCACGACGATGTTCTTTTTGCCCTGATCGCGCAGCTCATGAAGCTTTTCGATGAGCTTGGCCCCATCCGGACCCCCGAGCACGTCGCCTTTGAGCTCGATCACGATAGCGTTGTAACGCTCCTGTACGTCGAACGTCATGGACGGACCTCTTGGGCTAAGTGGTCATTTTCGCACCCGCACTGCCGCCGCGCGGGCCGGCAAAACGGCGGCCGCTTTGCGCTGCTGATATTGGTATAACTCGTAGACGATAGGGCTGGAGACGAAAATCGAGGAATAGGTGCCCAGTCCGATGCCCAAAAAGAGCGCAAAGGCAAAACCCCGCAGCGCTTCACCGCCCAAAATAAAAAGCACCAAGATCACAAGCAACGTGGTCCCGGAGGTGATGATGGTGCGGCTCAGCGTCGCGTTGATGGCGCGATTGATGAGCACATCAAGACGTTCGGTCTTGAACACGTTGCGATATTCCCGGATGCGATCGTAGACAATCACCGTATCGTTTACGGAATAGCCGATGATGGTCAAAAAGGCGGCGATGATCGTCTGGCTGATCTCGATCGAAAAGGGCGTGATGGGCTCCAGGATCGTAAACAGCCCGAGCACCACGAGCACGTCGTGCGCCAGCGTAAGCAGGGCCCCGACGGCGTAGCGCCATTCGAAACGGATCATGATGTAAAGAAAGATCACGATAAGCGAGCCGATGGCCGAATACAGGGCCCCTCGGCGCAGGTCCGCCGCGAAACGGGGTCCGACGATGCTCGTGCTGAGCACCTGGGGTCGACTGTCGAGCTGCGTGCGCTCCAGCGCGCCCACGATGCGGGCCTGGAGCTCGTTGAGGTCCCCCTCCACGTCTGTGCGGATCAGCAGCGTGCGTTCATCTCCGTAGGTCTTCACTTCGGGCTGCTTACCGAGGGCCGCTGTGAGAACCCCTCGTACTTCGGCCACGCCCCGGGGCCGATCGAAGCGTACGATGTACTCTTTGCCGCCTTTGAAGTCGATGCCGTAATGCAGCCCGCCGATAAGCACAAACAGCACCCCCGTCACCAACGTCAGACCCGAAAACAGGTACCCGTAGCGGCGGATGCCGATAAAATCGATGTTGGGGTTTCGGAAAAACCGCATGTTCGGGTGGCTCCTCTTCTATCGCATATCGGTTAGCCGAAGCTGATCTGGGTCCGACCGCGGGCGAGCATGTACTCGAAGATCGTGCGCGTCACAAAAATAGCCGTAAACAGCGACGACACGATGCCGGCCATGAGCGTGATGGCAAAGCCTTGAATGGGGCCAGTGCCGAAGCTGTACAAAATCGCGCCCGTAAAGAAGGTCGTCAGGTTGGCGTCGATGATCGAGCTCATGGCCTTCTGATAGCCCACGTTCATGGCGGCCTTCAGCGTACGGCCGCCGTCGAGCTCTTCGCGGATGCGCTCGTAGATGAGCACATTGGCGTCAACGGCCATGCCGATCGTGAGCACGATGCCGGCGATCCCGGGCAGGGTGAGCGTGGCCCCAAAGCCGGCCATAAAGCCCAGAATGAACAAGATGTTGAGCAGCAGCGCCACGTTGGCCGTCAGGCCCCCAGTGCGATAATAGACGAACATAAAGAGCGCCACCAGCAAAAGCCCAATGAGGCCCGCATAGAGGCCGGATTGAATGGACTCCCGACCCAACGTCGGACCCACGGTACGCTCCTCTACGATCGTAACCGGGGCGGGCAGGGCGCCCGATTTGAGGATGATCACGATATCTTCGGCCTCCTTCAGATCCCGCAGCCCCGTAATGGAGGAGCGCCCCCCCGTGATGCGGGTCTGCACGGTGGGCCAGGAGTAGACGTAGTCGTCCAGCACGATGGCGATGGGCTTGCCGATGTTGGCCCCCGTCAGGCGGGCCCAGATTCGGGCCCCCTCGGCGTTCATGCTCATGAGCACCTCGGGCCGGTTGGTGGCCGGATCGAAGCTCACGCTCGCCTCCGTGAGCACCTCGCCGGTGAGTTCCACCTGCTCGCGCACGGCCAACAAGTACAGTAGGGGGCCTTTTTGGGGATCGGTCGCCTGGGCATCGGCCGTCCACAAGGGCACAACCCCACGCGGAAGCAGGCGCCGGATCTCGGGTCGGCGGAAGATCGCGTTCACCTTGGCCGTATCCTGTAAGGCCACGGCCCCGATCACGACCCCGCCTATGGGCTGCATAACGGAGAGCAGGGGATGTCGAGCCGGATCCAGCCCCGTTGTATCCCCCGCAAGCGTATCGCCTCGGGCCTCGGCGTGCAGGAAGTTGATGATCTGCTGCACAGACGCCTGCAGCTCTGTGGGATCCGCCATGAGCCGGAACTCCAGACGGGCCGTGCCCCGCAGGAGGTTGCGCACGCGCTCCTCATCGTCCACCCCGGGAAGCTCGACCACGATCCGGCGGGTGCCTTGTTTCTGAATAGAGGGCTCGGCAACTCCGAAGCGATCCACCCGGGTGCGGATGATCTGAATGGCGCGATTGACGGCCTCCTCGGCCTCCTTGTTGAGCCAGGCGGCCACCTCGGCGTTGGAGCTGGTGCGCGTAATGCGGGCCGCCTCATTGCGGAAGTATCGGCTGAGCCGGCCGTCCGGATCGCGCCGCTCAAAGGCACGCACGAATTCATCGATAATAGACACGTCGCCCGTCCGGGCCCGCTGCACGGCCTCCTGGAGAGCGGCCTCTAACGTGGAGTCGCGCTCTAAGGCGAGGTTTCGGATCAGCTCCGCAACCCCCACTTCGAGCGTTACGTGCATGCCCCCCTGCAGATCCAGCCCGAGCTTCAGAGACTTCTCGCGCAGCCTCTGTATGCGCTGTCGGTTTTGCTCCACGTAGCGCAGGCTGTCTTGGCCCCGCAGAGAGGCGAGCTTCTGCTGCTCACGCCCCCACTGGTAGGTGGGCCATAGAAAGTACAGCGATAGGCCCACCAGAAGCCCGATCAGCGCCCAACGCAGCTGTAGGTTGCCTTTCATGTCCCGTTTTCCCCCTCGATGTAGGCCGATTCTTTTCGCAACAGGCTACATAGACGGTTTAGGGCAAAAGACGGGCTTACGGGGCGCGGGGACAAAGGCTACCTAAAAACCAGCGAAGAAGAGGTAAAGGATGTGCTATGGCGGGAAGCATGCGGATCGGATCGGCTGACGCCTTGAAGACCGGATCCGCAGCAACGGCTCCCTGTGCGCTTGCGCTCCCCGAGAAACTCGCCATGAATCCCAACAAAAGAGCCATAGGGGGCTGGGGTGCCCCGAAGCGATGGGCGCGAGCGCGCAGCAACTCCTCTAAAGACGCCTCTGGGGGTAAATCCCAGAAGTCCTGGCGGAAATAGCGCGCCGGGTGATCCTTTGGCCGTAGGCTGCGGTAGGCTTCCTCGAAGGCGCCCGGAAGAGCTTCAGGATCCCGCGTACGCTCCAGGGCCTTCTCAAGAGCCTGCTCAAAAGCCGCATCCACTTGAAGGGCTTGAGCGCGAAACCACGCGGCCAGGCGCGCGCGCGCGACCTGCTCGGCCACCTGAGGCCCATACAAAAGCCAGGCGACCTGGCCGGAGCAGATGGCCGCCAGCAGGGCAAGACGCATGGATACAGAACGCCACAGCTGCATACGGATCAAATAAAGCTACGCGAACAAGGCCCACCCATGCCACGCCGGTTTGGATGCGGACTACACATCGCCTAATTGGGGGCGAAGCAGGAGCTCCTCCACCACCGTGCGCGCGCTCATGGCATAAGCGGCCACGATAGCGCGCGCTACGTCCTCCGGCGGCATGAAACGCGTCTCCGGAAGCTCCGTGCCGGCCCAGGAATCCGTCCACGTGGCCCCCGGCAGCACGGCCGTTACGCGAACACCGTGGGCCTTGAGCTCCTCCCGCAACGCGCGCGTAAGGCCCAGCAGACCGTGCTTGGCCGCGCAGTAGGCCAAGCCCTTTGGATAGCCCCGGATGCTGGCCACGGAACAAAGCGTGAAGACGTGCCCCGAGGCCCGCCTTAACATGTCCGGCACAACGGCCCGCGCCACCCGAAAGGCAGCTACGAGGTTGACCCCGAGCACGGCCTCAAACAGCTCCGGATCGGTCTCTTGTATCCCGCCCGGAGCGAACCATCCGGCGTTTAGCACAAGCACGTCGGCCGAACCTAGGCGGCTGCGAGCGGCCTGGACCCACTGATCCACGTCCGCCTGCTTTGTCACGTCTCCCGCGTGCCAGTAGACGGGACCTGCTCCGCGCTCCTGAGCCAGGGCTGCCACCTGCCGGAGCGCCTCGGCTTGACGCGCGATCAGGGCCAGCCGAGCTCCGGGGTAGGTCTCGGAGAAGGCGAGCGCAACGGCTCGACCGATACCCCTGCTTGCGCCGGTAAGGTAGACCGTGGGCGCGTTCGCGGCCATCAACGCCCCACCACCCCCACCAAGCGAAGGGCCAGCAGCAACGCCTGTTGCACGCCCAGGTGGCCCCGATCGTTTTCGTACCACTCATCCAGGGCATGGGCGTTGCCCCCCCTTCCCCCGCCGCCTATGGTGACGGCCGGTATGCCGAGCGCGATCGGAATGTTCGCATCCGTGCTGCCGCGCCCCAGCCGAGGGCTGGCCCCCAGATGGGTGATCACCTCCGCGGCGGCGCGTACGATCGGATGATCAGCCGGGATTTCACCAGAGGGCCTGTCGCCGATAACGGTTATCTCGGCCTCTATGCGACCCCGAGAGCGCGGCCAGTAGGCGTTTTCCTCCTCTACGGCCTGCTGGATGTAGCGGCGTAGATGCGCCTCGGCCTCGGCCAACGCCTGCGGAGATTCGGAGCGGAGATCGATCTCCATCCAGGCCTCATAGGCGATGGAGTTCACCGAAGTGCCTCCGCCGATGCGGCCCACGTTGTAGGTGGTGCGAGGTTGCGCCGGGACGGGCATCTCCGCGATGCGCGCCACCGCACGACCCAGGGCGTGGATGGGGTTTACGGTGCCGAAGGCGCCCCAGCTATGCCCCCCGGGTCCTCGGAAGGTCACCCGAAAGCGTTTGCTGCCCAGGGCTTGATGGGTGAGCGAGCCCAGTCCGGCTCCGTCAACGGAGATAAAATAGTCGATCTGCCCTCTGAGGGGAGAGCGGTAAAACAGGTATTTGACCCCACGCAGGTCTCCGATGCCCTCCTCCCCCACCGTGCCCACGATGGCCAGCGTACCCTCTAGCGGGATGCGGGCTTCTTGAATGGCCTTGGCGACCATCCAGATGACCGCCAGACCCCGGCCATCATCGGCGATGCCGGGCGCCTCAAGCCGGTTGCCGGAGCGGCGCACCCGTACGTCCGTGTCTTCGGGAAAAACCGTATCCAGATGCGCCGAGAGCACCACCAGGGGCCGAGCGGAGCGACCTCGCAGAAAGCCCACTACGTTACCCTCTTCGTCGATGTGCACTTCCTGCAGCCCCAGACGGCGAAGGGAGTCCGCAAAAGCGGCGGCTCGGCGGGCTTCTCCGAAAGGCGGAGCGGGGATCTCGGTGAGCGCGGCCTGCACGCGAAGCGTCTGTTCGTCCTCTCGCTCTATGAAGGCGAGCGCCGAACGCACGGCCGGATGTCCCAAAAGGGCCGAAAGGGCAGACTGCGCTTGCACCACGGAGAAAAGTCCAAGTACGCCAAGAAGCGTAGCCCAAACGCGCATAGCAGGCTTCTCCACTGGGACCCCCAAAGAAGATAGGCGAACGCGCCGGGTTGGCGCAAACCTCAGTGGAAGCCGTTTCGAATAAGGCGCATAAATTCGGCCCGCGTGGCTTCTTGCTCAAAGACCCCGGAGACGGCGCTCGTGACGGTCAAGGAGTGCTGCTTTTGCACACCCCGCATAGCCATACACAGATGACGAGCCTCAATTACAACGGCTACACCCAGGGGCTGCAGCACCTCCTGCAACACGTCGCGAATCTGAGTCGTGAGCCGCTCCTGCAGCTGTAAGCGACGGGCGAAGATGTCGACCACGCGCGGGATCTTGCTCAGCCCCACCACCTTGCCGTTGGGCACGTAGGCGACGTGGGCTTTTCCGAAGAAGGGCAACAGATGATGTTCGCACAGGCTAAAAAGCTCTATGTCGCGTACGATGACCATCTCGTTGTAAGGCTCCTCAAAGAGCGCCTCCCGCAGCACAGCCCGGGGATCCTGCCGGTAACCTTGGGTCAAAAACTCCAACGCCCGGGCGGCCCGATGGGGGGTTTTGCGCAGCCCCTCTCGGGTGGGATCTTCTCCCAGAAGGCGGATAGCGGCCTCTAATAGTTGGGCCAACTCTTCTGAACGGGAAGGCGAGGGGGCTTCGTATCGCCCATTATCCGTCGCATATCGAGAAGCTTCAGGCTTCATGTGCTTCTCCTCGATACTCCACGTAGTTGCGTTCGGTCTCATATAACCGGATGGCGTACAGGCGCCCTCTGGGGATGCGAGGCGCAAGCTCTTTCCAAAAGGCCACCGCGAGGTTCTCGGTCGAGGGCAAAACGCCGCGCAGAAAGTCCACGTCCGTGTTCAGGTTGCGATGGTCGCACTTTTGTATGATCGCCTCCTCAATGATCTGAGCAAGCTGGCCCAGATCCAGCACATAGCCTGTGTCGGGATCTGGGGTGCCGGCTACGACCACCTCCAGAACGTAATTGTGGCCATGATAGTTGGGGCTGGCACACTTGCCGAAAGTGCGCCGATTCCACTCTTCGGAGAAGCGGGGATTATGGAGCCGGTGGGCGGCGCAGAAGTGCGCGCGGCGCACCACATAGACAACCGGGCTTGAAGCTGGATTCTGGACGGACATAACAGGCGCAGGACGCTCAGACAACACCACGGCCTTAAGGGGAAGTTCCTTCCTAACCAGCTCAGGGGGTGGAGCGCGAGGCGGAGTCGGTCCGAAATCGGGCCATACGCAGGGTGCGCCATCCAAGCCAGGGCTGCAAAGCCCATTCCCAGCTCCAGTCCCGACTTAAAGCGCCTGGATGGCTCCCCATGGGCCGTCCCTCAAACCCCCCCAAGACAGGGCGCACCTCCGTCGGAGCGGTGTAGGTAAAGCGCCATGCGACGGGCGTCTGACGGCGCGTTTCCTCCCATGCCCACAGGGCCATTGCGCTGAGCAGCAGCCCGGCGACAAAGGCTAATCCCACCACCCAGGCCCGACGATCGACGCCGGGCATCGGAGTTATCGCGGAGAGGGCCCGCTCGGCTTCGATACGGGCCCGCAAGCGGACCTCAAAATCCTCTGGGGCCTTGACAGGCGGCAATCCCCTGAGCTGATCGCGGATCCGACGCAACGCCTCCAGACGCCGCCGCAAAGCGGGATGGGCTTGTAGCTGAGCTTCTACCCAACGTGTTTCCTCGGGGGAGAGCATGCCGTCCAAGTAATCGGCCAGATAGGGTGTCGAAACCTTCAGAGGGTTATGATCCGCTTGGTAGCGACGTCTCATAGGCATCGGCTCCGCGTTCCGGCCTGTGGATCGGACACCGAGCATCAGAACCCTCAGGAAGGGCTTTTGTTCCGCGGCGGGGCTTTAAAACAAAAACGGGAAGGACCGCGCCGACCCTTCCCGCGCAAGACGGCTCCACAGGCTCATTTGGGCGCATAGACGTCTTTGAGCAGCGCTTGAAGACGAGCCCGCCCTCGGTTGATGCGGCTTTTTACCGTGCCCATGGGCAGGCCGGTGATTTCCGCAATTTCTTCGTAGGAGAGTTGCTGAATGTCACGGAGAATGACGACCTCCCGAAATTCCGGTGAGATCTGGCGCAACGCCTCTTGGATGCGGCGATCTTGGAGCACGCTCTCCGTGTACCGCTCCGGCGAATAGGTCTCATCCGGGATTTCCATCTCGTATTCTTCCTCCTCCCGGTTCAACCCCACCAGAGACTGCACCCTGCGGCGACGGCGCTTGCGGTATTCTGAACGCGCCAAGTTGCCCGCGATCGTATATAGCCAAGTCGAGAACTTGGCGATGCGCCGATATGCGTGCCGGTTTCGGTACACCCGCAAAAAGGTCTCCTGCAGAAGATCTTCGCATTCCTCCCAATCGCCTAAGAAGCGGTAGATATAATTGGCCAGGGGGTCTTTGTAGCGGCTGACCAGGATGTCGAAGGCCTCTTCTACCCCCTGCTGGAAGGCGGCCATGAGATCTTCGTCGCTGAGTCGGTGCAAGTGCTCCAGAGCCTTATTCTTACGTCGCTGCGTCATGTATCGCCGCTCCTGCAATCCTCGCTGTGCAAAGGTACGAAACCTTAACGCCTATCGGTAAGTGAAAAGTTCTCAACGATGCGCAGCGCACGCTCGAGCACCCCAAGGGGGCCGAGCACGTGGCCGGTCTTAAGAGCCGCATCAGCCTCCTCCAGCGCTAGTAGGGCCCGTTCAACCCTTGCTTCGGGATATCGACGCAGATCCCCCAAATAGTCCTTCAGAAAATAACGGTTTATGCCCGTCTGACGGCTCATCTCCTCCTCGCTAGCCTGCATCTGAGCAAGCTCATGTAGCTTGCCTAAATTGAGGAAGTAGCGTCCCAACCAGGAGAGAATCATGAGAGCCTCACCTAAGGCCGTTCCGGAGTGTCGCAAGCGGCGTTCCAAAATCCCATAGGCCCGCGTGAAGTTCCCCTGCCCTATCGCTTTTTGGAGCTCAAATACCGTATGTTCTCGGCTGTGCCCCACTACGTTTTCCACATCCTCGGCCGTGATCACGGACGAAGCGTCCACATAGATGCACAGTTTCTCCAGCTCCTGATCCAACGCGCGCAGGTTCGTTCCCACGTAGTCCACAAGCAGCGCCACCGCCTCCGGTTCGATATCCCGCCCTCGGATCCGCGCCTCCTCTCGCACCCATCCATATAGGTGCTGCTCGGGGAGAGGGCGGCACTCCAAGATTACGGCCTTTTCCCGCAGGATCCGGTAGAGATCTTGCGCAAAGTTGGGCTGCCCATCGTAGCGCAGCAGGAGCACCGCCCTGGGGTTGGGATGTTCCAAGTAGGGGCGAAGCCGCTGGACACCCGACAGCGCCTGCATCTGGCGCAGCACCACCACCCGACGTTCGGCCAAAACGGGCACGGCACGGCAGGCGGCGATCACTCGCTCCCATTCCGCCTCTGGCCCATAGAACCGGTCAAGGTCGAAGGCGTACGCCTCTGCGGGTAGCAGGCGCTCGATGAGCTCGCGCTCCAAACGCTCCTGCAGGAAATCCTCCTCCCCGTAAAGCAAGTACACCGGCTGGATGTTGCCATGCCGGATCTGGGCTCGAACGTCCTCAACGCGCAGCCGACTCTGCGTCATGCTCCCGCCACAGTCGGCTCAAAAAGTACAACAGCCCACCCCAAACGGTACCGGCCACTACAAGAAAAACCAGCGCAGTCGCCACCACGTCCTCCACATTACCGCCTGCATTTAGACGAGCCAAGCCGATGAAAGTGTCACGTCTGACGGAAAGCGAGTGTGATCGGTACCCCGAGGAAACCGAAGTGATCCCGCAGACGGCGCTCCAGAAAGCGTCGATACGACTCGGGGATCCGATGGGGCAGGTTGGTGAAGAACACGAACAGGGGCGGAGCGCTACGCGCCTGCGTGAGGTGTTTGATCTTGATCGGCCGGCCCCGGTAAGCAGGAGGAGGGGTATGGGCGATATCCGCTAGAAGTTTTTCATTGAGCTCAGCGGTGGGGATGCGTTTGGCCCGCTCCGCTGCGATCGCGCAGGCCAGCTCGATGACCTTATAAATCCGTTGTCGGGTTTTGGCGGAAATAAACACCAGAGGCACATACGCGAACGTGGGTATCCGGCTTCGGATGGCCTCCTCGTAAGCACGGGCGGTTTGGCTATCTTTCGGCACCGCGTCCCATTTGTTCACGGCCATCAGGAGGCCCTTTCGCTTAGCCTCGGCAGCCCGGAGGATCGTGATATCCTGGGCCTGCAGGCCCTCTGTGGCGTCCAGGAGCAGCACAACCACATCGGCGCGTTCGATGGCCCGATGTGTGCGAAGCGTGCTATAAAACTCCAGCGCCTCGCGTATCCGGGTGCGTCTGCGCAGACCCGCTGTATCCAACAGCACGATTTCCCGCCCGTGGTAGCGCAGCACACTATCGACGGCGTCCCGCGTGGTGCCTGGCGTCTCGGAAACAATCATCCGGTTTTGGCCCAGCAGGGCGTTGACCAAACTAGATTTGCCCACGTTGGGTCGACCGACGAGGGCTATTTTGGGCCTTTCGTCTGCCGATGGCGGGGGCGAAGCGGGCAGCCGAGCCGTGATGGCATCCAACAGCTCCCCGGTCCCCGAACCAGATAAGGCCGAGATCGGGTATATGGGCCCAAGGCCAAGTCCGTAGAACTCAGAGGCCTGTAAGGCGCGCTGTGGGTTGTCGGCTTTGTTGGCCACCACCAAAACAGGCTTACGCGCAGCGATCGGGCGCAGAAGCGCGGCCAACTGCGCATCCTCCTCCAGGAGCCCCGCAGTTACGTCCACAAGCAACAGCACCAGATCCGCCTCTTCCAGGGCATATTGCACTTGTTCGCGCACGGCCGCCGCGATCGGATCCCCGGAGCGGAGGGTGAAGCCCCCGGTATCGACCACGGAGAAGCTCTTGCCCCCCCACTCAGCTGTGCCATAGTGCCGGTCCCGCGTCACTCCCGGCTCATCGTATACAATGGCCGCTTGGCCCTCGGTGAGCCGGTTGAACAGGGTGGACTTGCCTACGTTGGGTCGACCTACGATCGCCACCAAGGACATAGGGTACAGGCTGCTGGCGGAGGCGCGGGGCTTCGTACAAAACCTAAAAAAACCGCCCACTGCAGAACCAGCGGGCGGTTAGGACGGGCCACCCTTGGATCCGACCCGGTAAGCCGAATTCTGTCTATCCCGGCGCCCACCCGGAAGAGGCCATCATCTCTCTGGGGCTTCGGTCACCCGAAGCCTCAAGCGACCTACCCGTCCCGCTGGGCCCCTAGGGGCCGGTTGGGCGTGCCACCCTCCTGCCGCTCAAGTTTGGGGGGTCGGAGTTGATCCGCCCCACTCCGGCCGCAGCACGCGGGACTGCTTGGTCTTGCACCCCGTGAGGGTTGCCATGCCGCCTGCGTCGCCGCAGGCGCGGTGGGCTCTTACCCCACCTTTTCACCCTTACCCCGCCCACGGGAGCGGGGCGGTCTGTTTTCTGTGGCCCTTTCTGTCGTCAGCCCCTCGCGAAGCCGACGCCTTCCCGTTAGGAAGCACGGCGCACTGCGGTGTTCGGACTTTCCTCCCCGGATTCGTAATCCGAGGCGATGGCCAGGACCGGATCCGCGTTCTTCTTACCGTCTAGGTCCGGATTAGGTTTCGGGCGTGCTCCTCGTAGAAGGCCTCGTCGATGAGGATGCGGCCGCAGTGTTCGCAGATCACCACCCGGTTGTGCTGCCGGATCTCCAACTGCCGCTGAGGGGGCACGGCGTTGTAGCAGCCGTCGCAGGCCCCGCGGCGAACCGGCACGATGGCGCGTCCGTTGCGCACTCCGCGGCGGATGCGCTCATAGGCCTGCCGCAGCCGCGCCTCTACCCGGCTCAGCGCAAGCTCGCGACGCCCCTGCAGGAAGGCGTATTCCTGCTCGGTCTCGGCCAAGACGGCTCCTAATTCCTGGCGTTTGGCCTGTAGCTGCGCGCGCAGCTCCGCAAGCCGCTGCTCGGCCTCCTCCATAAGCTCTAGGTTGCGCAACGTGCGGCTGGTGAGCTCTTCGATGCGCGTGCGAGCGTCGATGATACGCTGCTTCTGCTCTTCGATCTCTTTGGTCAGCGCATCATATTCGCGGTTGTTGCGCACGTGCAGCTGCTGCTGCTCGTAGCGCTGAATAAGCTCCTCAGCCGTTTTGATATCCAGCTCCAGTTGCCGTCGCTCAACCTCGGCCTGCACGTTTTCGGTCCGACACCGCTCCAGACGCGTCTCCAGCTGTGCGACCGTGTCCTCCAGATCGGCGATCTCATCGGGCAGATCACCCTTGAGGCGATCCAGCTCGTTGAGCCGGACGTCGACACCTTGCAGCTCCACGAGGGCCTTGAGCTGCTCGATCAGGCTGGAATCCCGTACAGTATGCATCCGCGCACTTTCTCCTCAGCTTACATATGTGCTTATCGGGCTGGTGCATTGCCCTACTTGGCATTCGAGGTCCGGAAAAGCCCTCTGCAGACGCTCCGCGAGCACCTGCAGTATTGGGGCTTCGGTTTCGTAGTGACCGGCATCAAGCAACCAGAGGGCACCCGAAGCCTCCTGGAAGGCGTGATACCGCACATCGGCTGTGACCAGCGCGTCGGCGCCCTGCTGAGCGGCCACCCACCATAGATCCGCGCCGGCGCCACCGCAGACGGCCACCCGAGAAATCCGCTCCTGAGGCCCGGCCGCGTAACGCAACGCCCGCACAGCGAGCCGCTCGGCCACGTACTCCAGAAAATCCCCGGGCGCCAGGGGAGCCGATAGCTCCCCAATACGCCCCATGCCGACCCCAGAGGTAGCGCGTTCCAGAACGTAGACGTCCCAGACAGGTTCTTCGTAGGGATGCACGGCGCGCAGGGCCTCTAGAGCAGCCGCAAGCCGCCAGGATGGAACCTCCATCTCCAGGCGCACTTCCTCGACGCGTTCCAGCCGACCGGCCTCGCCTAGGTATGGACGGGCTCCGGCAAGCGGTCGAAAAGAGCCCGTACCCCGCACCTCAAAAGCGCACTCCGCATAGGAGCCTATCCGACCCGCGCCGGCCTCGGCCAGGGCGCGACGCACCAATTCCACGTGGGTGATCGGCACAAAGGTGACGAGCTTGCGCAGCTGACCCCTCATGGGCTCAAGCACCCGTACCCGCCGCAGCCCGAGCCGCTCGGCTAGCACGTCGTTTACCCCGCCCGGGGCGACATCCAGATTCGTGTGGATGCTGTAGACAGCGCACCCGATGCGAGCCAAATGCAAGAGCATCCGCCCCAGGGCATCTTGGGTCGTACAGCGGCGTAAGGGGCGATATAAAGGAGGATGATGCGTTAGGATCAGTTCGGCCGGCCATGATGCGGCCTGCGCGACCACGGCCTCCGTCAGATCTAGAGCGATAAGCACCCGCCGAACCGGTTGCTCGGGATCCCCGAGCTGTAGCCCTGTATTGTCCCGCTCCCAGGCCCAATTCGGTGGGGCCCAGGCCTCAAGATGCGCGATCAGGTCGCCTAATTTGGGCATATCCCCGTGGGCATAAAAAAAGCACGTGCCCCTTTATAGCACGTGCCGAAGCGGCAAGAACACCTCTGACGTTGTATGGACAGGGACAAAACTGCATGCGCAGGCCTTAAAGTTAATCCATCTCGGCTAAACTCGCAACGGCTGTTGCCGCTGCGTTGACAAACCCGAAAGGAGAGCCGTAGCTTTGGTCAACTGGGCAAGGATTTTGAGTTTTGTGGCCATAAGTCGGGGTTGGATCTGGACGTGCCTGCTCTGGGGCCTCTTCGCCCCGGGGCTTGGGGCCCAGACCTCCATGTCCCCGTATCTGCTGCCAGAGGCCGATCAGCGAAATCCATATCTTCCAAACGTACGCCAAGCGCGTCAAACGCTGCTGCGCTCCTACTACGGAACCACCGCAGAGCTACGACCCGGCACCTTTAGCTCGACAGATCTTGCTCGGTTGCAGGAACAGCTGCAAAAGCTGCCCATCCTGCCGCAGGAAGGGCCCGTTGATCCCCACCAGTATCGAATCGGTCCGGGTGATGTCCTGCAGATCACCATCGAGGCCTTTCAGCCCCCTTTAGTGCTTCCCGCCGTGGTCAGCCCCCAGGGACTGGTCGACATCCCGACGGTGGGAGCCGTATCCGTCTCCGGTTTGCGCCTTGCGGAGGCCCAGGCACGCCTGGATTCGCTCCTGCGCCGCCTCTATCGATCTTCTGTGCGCGTTCACCTGGCCAGCGTGCGCTCCTTTTGGGTGCACGTCGTGGGGGCCGTGCCGCTTCCGGGTCGCTACCTGGCGACCCCCTTGAGCCGGCTCGAAGAGGTGGTCTTGCAGAGCCTGATGGCTCGCCCCGAGGCCGCTCGGGATAAGCGGGAGCTTGCGCAACCCGAAAAACCACGGCCATCCGATCCGGAGACAAGGCCGCCGACCGAGGAAACAGCTCAGATCCCCGCGCTTTCGCTTCGGCACATCCGGATCCGACACGCCGATGGCACGGAAAGCCGGGCGGACCTGCTGCGCTACTACCTCACGGGGGATCTAGAGGCTAACCCATACTTGCGAGATGGCGACGTGGTGCAACTGAGCACCCAGCAGCTGGCCCGGGGTTCGATCAGCCTGTCCGGTGCCGTACATCTGCCGGGAACCTTTGAATACGCGGCCGGCGACAGTTTGCGGCAAATCTTGGCCTTTGGGTTAGGTTTCACCGCGGAGGCCCGTCCGGAGGAGGCGCTCCTGCTGCGCCCCACCGAAAGGGGCATCGAGGAAATCCGCTTCGACGCCCGGGCCGTCTTGGAGGGCCGCGCCCCCAACCGGGCGCTTCAGCCGGGGGATCGGATCGTCATCCCGCGCCGCCCCGGCCCCTGGCAACCCCCCGTGGTGCAGGTGATCGGCGAGGTCATGGCTCCGGGGATTTACCCCATAGAGCCGGGCCGAACGCGGCTTCAAGAGGTGCTGCGCTGGACCGGTGGTCTTACGGAGGAAGCCGACCTGCGCTCGGCCTACATCGTGCGGCGCCCGGATACGTTCGATCCGCTCTGGGAGAACCCCGATTACGCGCGCCTGGTGCTCGCGCGCACCACCGCGCTCAACCTTTACGGTCGCCAATACGTGGACTACGAAACGTTTATCCGGCGCGATCTGGTCTCAGCCGACCTGGAAAACGCGTTGCGCAACGGAGACGCCGGTCCCCTCCTGGAACCCGGGGATCGGATTTACATTCCCAAGCGCCAGCAGACGGTCTTCGTCTTCGGCCAAGTGAGCCGTCCGGGGCATGTGCCGTACCGCCCCGGTTGGTCGGCCCGGGATTACGTAGAGGCGGCGGGCGGCTTCACCGACGCCGCCCGGCGTTCGGAGGTCTTCGTGATCGAGGCGGGCACCTTCCGCTGGAAGCCCTCAAGGCGGGCTGCCGTGCTGCCGGGAGATATGATCTTCGTCAACCGCAAGGAACTCTCCGATCCCTACATAGCGCAGCTCGGGATGGCCCAGCGAACCCAGGTGATCGCCTCCTTAGTCAGCTTGTCCGTGACTTTGCTTTCCCTGGCCTTACAGCTGCTCCGCTAGGCCATGAAAACGGCCCTTGTCCGTAGCCCGATCCTGTACGGCTTGGCGGTGCTCTATCGCCGGCGATGGTTGCTTATAGGGGCCACCTTGGCTGCGGCCGCTTTAAGCGCCCTCATCAGCCTGCTTTTGCCCAATTACTATAAGGCCACCGCTACTGTGCTGCCCAGCCAGGCCGGTGGACTGCGCAGCCTCAGCGCTGCGCTGCCGCGCGACCTGGCGGCTTTGGCCTCTAGCCTTGGCGGATTTGGCCTGAACACGGACTTTGACCGCTACTACGCCATCCTGAACAGCCGGCGCGCCAAATGGGAGCTTGTGCGGCGCTTCAACCTGATGGACGTCTATCGCACGCGACATAAGCGCTATCCCGTTACAGCTACGCTAAAGAAGCTTGAAAGGAATATGCGCTTCGGCATGCATCAAGAGGGCTACTTTGAGATTTCCATCTGGGATCAAGACCCCCGACGGGCGGCCGAGATGGCCAACTACTGCGTGGAGCTGCTCAACCGCATCAACACGGAGATCGCCACCACAGAAGCCCGCGCCTATCGCGAGTTTATCGAGACCCGCTACCGCAAAGCACAGGCGGACCTGGATTCGCTACAGCGGCGCCTCAGCGTCTTTCAACGCCGCTACGGGATCTATGATCTACCCAGCCAGCTGGGGGCATATTTCAGCACAATCGCCGATATCAGCGCCGAGCTGTATCGGCTAGAGGTTCAGCGGGATGCGCTGCGAGCCGGCCTCGGGGCGGATAATCCGCTATTAGGGCAACTAGAGGAACAGATACGCGCCACGCGGGCCAAACTCTCTAGCCTGCGCCAAGACACGGGCCCGATTCGGCTCATGGCCCCCTTGAGGGAGCTTCCCGAGGTAAACCGAGCCTACCTGGAGCTTATGCGTGAGCTCACGATCCAGGCCAAAATCCAGGAGGTTATTGTGCCCCTGTATGAGCAGGCCAAGGTCGAGGAGCAGCGCACCACGCCCACAGTGATCGTCCTGGACCGGGCTGAAATACCGGAGCGCAAAGACCATCCCCGACGCACGATTATCGTGCTTGCCGCGACGGTCTCGGTCTTTGTGCTGGCCGTGTTTTTTGCGCTCGCCTACGATCCGGCAAGACGGCGCTGGGAGCTGCTGCGCGCATCCTGGAGCGAATCCGCCTAGCGTATGCGCTTCGCGGTTCGGCTGGACTTTCCCCACCTCTGGTGGGGGACCTTCGTGGCGAGCTGCGCCGGGGCCCTTGCGGGCGTCCTCTGGATTACGCCCGAACGGGCCTGGCTGTGGCCCCTGTTGCTGCTAGGCCTCTTCGCGTGTGCCGTTTCCCTTTGGCGCCTGGAGTGGGGTTTCGTCAGCCTGCTTGTCCTGAACGTATTCGGGCTTCTGGACGTGTCCCCCGGCATCGGGGCTGCGGAGCTGGCTTTGTCGGCCTACACGCTCCTTTTCGGCCTGCGCTGGCTATACGAAAAAACGCTGCGCCTGCGCGAACCCATTCTGGATAGCCCCATGGCCTGGGCCGTGGCCGTTTTCCTGGGCGCCGTGTTCGTAAGCGGCCTGCTGGGTCTGCTGTATGGCAACGCGCCGGAACTGGTGCTGCGGGATCTGAAGCGTTACCTCGTCTTTGTGCTCTTCTTTTTCCTATACGATCTTTTCAAACGGCGGCCGGCCCTCGTGGGATATCATCTCGGGATTTTTCTCGGCATCGCAATCGGCTTTAGCCTGTACAACGCGACGGAGTTCTTTCGTGACCTCTCGGGCGCTCGCTCGGTTTGGCAGGCCGTGCAGGCACGCGAGGCCAAGTATTACCTTGTTTTCTTTCCCGCGATTGTGCTCTGCACGGCCTTTCTGCTGTACCACCGCAATTGGCTTCTGCGGACGTTTTTTGGCCTCTCGGCCCTGGCCTGCACCGCGGCCCTGTTGCTTACCTTTAGCCGCGGCCCCTGGTTAGCCACGGCTCTGGGGCTTTTGGTGATGGCCGCCTTAGTGGAGCGCCGCGACCAAAGGCTGCTTCTGCTGTACGTCCTTGGGCTTGTCGCCGCCGGCGTGGGCGCCGTGCTCGCGCTAGCGGGACCCCAGCTTACGCTGCTAGCTGCCGGCCTTGCGGGGCGCCTGCTCTCCATCGGCCGGGCCCTAGAGGCAGACCTTTCCGTGCTCAACCGGTTCGCCGAATGGCGGGCCGCCTGGGAGGCTTTGAGTCCAAACTGGATTACGGGCTGGGGGCTGGGCGCCACGTATCCGTTTGTAAACATCATCACGCTTCGCTATCTGCCCGCCTGGGATTACATCCACAACAACTTCCTGTTCGTGTGGATGACCACGGGGCTTGCGGGCCTGCTGGCGCAGCTTCTTTTCTACGGTTCGGGGCTGTGGACGACATGGCGGGCTTGGCGCCTGAGCTCGGATCGCTTTGAGCGCTACGTGCTTGCGGCATCTATAGGGATCTTAATCGGTATGCTGCTCATGCTGGGCACCGAGGCCGCCTGGGCGATGTACGATGGGATTTTTGCGACGGTCTCCAGCATCGCCATAGGAGCGGCGACGTGGAGACGGCGATCCTGATCCGCCGCCACGGGGCGAAGCTGTTGCCGCTATTGAGCCAGGGCACGCGGCTTTTGCGGGGGCTGGTGATGGTTCTGCTCGTCATCCCCGCCCTGCCCCCGAGGGCCTATGGCTCTTATGATGTGCTCTTGGGCCTGATCGCGCTCACGGCCGCCTTCTCGGTGGGCCTGCTCGCGCAGGGCACAATCCGCTTTGTGGCCCACTATCGGGGCGATCCCCAGGCGCAGCAAGCGCTGCTGGAGTTCGTGGCTGTGCTCACGCTCGCCCTCGGCCTAGCGGGGGGTGGCCTGGCGTGGGCCTTGAGCCCGTGGCTTTCGGAGCGTCTGCGCCTGCCCGAACTGCTCGGCTGGGCCTGGCTCATCCCCGCTGTCGTGCTCCTGCAGGGGCTGCGCGGGCTGGCCCTGCACACGCTGCAGGGACAGGAGCGATACGGACGCCTGCTGGGGGTCGAGTCCGCGCTAAACGGCCTTTTCATAGGGCTGGTGATCGGACTATGGGCTCAAAGGGCTCTGCGGCTGGAGGCGCTTCTGTTGAGCTTTTTCGCCGCGGAGACGCTCTCCGCGGTCGCCGCCTGGGCGCTTGCTTGGCCGTGGTTGCCCCGGCGTCTGCGATGGCACAGGGCCTACTTTAGTTCTTTTTGGGCCTTCTCGCGCCACCTGGCCTTGTACATGCTCACCTTGCAGGCGGGCCAGTACGCCGACGTGCTGCTGATTTCGGCTTATCTTTCCCCGGAGCAAGCGGGCCTCTACGCAGCCGTCAAACGCCTAACCGACGCCGTGGCCCTGACGCTGCTTAACGCCATCAACACCGTCGTGCTGCCCCGCTCGGCCGTCCTACATGCCCAGCGGGATTGGAGGGGGCTGCGCCGGCTGCGGCGGCGCGCGATCGCATATGGGCTTATTCTGCTGGGCCCCTTGGGGTTACTGTGCCTGCTTGCGGCCGAGCCTATTGTGGAGACCCTCTACCGAGGCGCCTACGCGGCCTCGGCATCCGTCTTGCGGCTGCTTGGCCTCGGATTCGGGGCTGAGGTGCTCTACCTTACGGGATTGAACGTGCTCATGGGGATCGGTCGCACCGAGTGGGTATGGCGTGTGCAGCTGCTGCGCCTCGCCGCAAGCATGGCCCTGTACCTGATCCTGATCCCCCAATACGGCGTCCTGGGTGCCGCCCTAAGTAACCTGCTGGCCGCCGCAGCCGCCGGCGCATACGCGCAAGTCGGCCTAAGAGGGCTAACGCAACCGATATCGTCCGGATGCGCAACTCGGTAAAACCGCGCCGCGTGCTTCTGCAGTGGCCCAAACTGGGCCCGTATCATTGGGTGCGGGTGCAGGCTGCGGCCCATGCGTTGCAGCACGAGGGCGTTCAGGTGCTCGTGCTGGAAACGGCGGGCCGGGAAGCCCGCTACGGTTGGTGGGGGGCGGAGCCGCCGCCGCGGGCCGTAGAACACGTACAGGCCTTCCCGGGGGCGGTCTTTGAGGAGCTCCGGCCCTGGAGGGTGCACCGGCGCCTGCAGCGGCTGCTTGAACGGTTGCGCCCGGATCTAGTGGTCGTAAACGGATACAGCCTGCCCGATGCGCGGGCGCTGCTCTACTGGGGCCTCCGAAACGGCCGCCCGGTCGTTTTGATGAGCGATTCAAAACGCGATGATCTACCCCGATCGCGCCTGCGCGAGGCGCTCAAGGCCCATCTGATCCGGTCGGCCGACGCGGCCCTCGTAGCCGGAACGCCCCATGCGGCCTATCTGAAGAGCCTGGGCTTTCCAGAGAGCCGCATCCGCTTCGGGCTGAACGTGGTCGACAACGCGGCCTTCGCTCAGCTGGCGCAGAGCCTGCGCTCAAGCCCAGAGCGAAGGCCCAAGCTGCCGGGATTAGAGGACCGCAGGCCGTTTTTTCTGGCTGTGGGCCGCCTGCTGCGACGAAAAGGCTACCCAGAGTTGCTCGAAGCCTACGCCCGCTACCGGGAGCGCACTCTTCAGCCCTGGCGGCTTGTGCTCCTGGGAGACGGACCGATGCGCGCTGAGCTAGAGGCCCGAGCTCGGCCTATGGGAGCCGATGTGGTGTTAGCCGGCTTGCGCACCGGAGGCGAACTGGTCGCCTACTACGCCTACGCCGGGGCCTTCGTGCATCCAGCCCTACAGGAGCAATGGGGCCTTGTGGTGAACGAAGCCATGGCCTCGGGCCTGCCCGTGCTTGTTTCGCGCCAGTCCGGCTGTGCGCAGGATCTGGTACGAGAGGGCGAAAACGGGGCCACTTTTGACGCCCACGACCCCGAAGAGTTGGCCCGACGCCTGCAGTGGATAAGCGCCCCGGATACGGATCGAGCGGCTTTGGGCCGGTGCTCCGAGGCGATCATCGCCCAATGGGGGCCGGAGCGCTTCGCCCAAGGACTACAGGAGGCCATCGAGGCGGCCCTTGAAAGACGGGATAGGCCCTTTTCGGCCTTAGCCTGCCCGCTTCTGTGGGCCCTGCAACACGTGGCCCTCCGGGCGAACTCGTTTCATGGGATGCGGGAGCTATAGCGTGCGCTGGGCGCTGCTGGGCAAAACACCCCCGCCGTTTGATGGACAGGCGCTTGCGACACGCAGGCTTCTGGAGCTTCTGGATCCGGAGGTGCGGTTCCTTGTGGTCAGCTCTTCGCCCCGGGGGCCGGGCGTGCGCGCCGCCAACCGCTTCGGCTTGGGGCGCCTGCGCGAAGTGCTGCACTACGTGCGGCAAGCTCGGGACGCGCTGCGAGCCCATCCGTATCCCATCCTGTACGCCAACTTCTCCGGTACCCCGCTAGGCCACCTGCGAGACGTGCTCACCTTTCGCTGGGCGATCCCCCGGAATCGGATCGTGCTCATCTGGCCGCACAACGCCCTGGGCGCGCTCTTTCGAAACCCGCTTCTGGGACCCTCGGCGCGGGCTCTCGGTCGACGCGCGGCGCATTGGATCGCCTTAAACCGCGCCATGCTCCAGGATCTACGCGTTGGAGAGGTTCCAACAAGTCGCATACGCATCATCCCAAACGCCATCGAGGAGGCGCTTATCCCGGATCAAGAGGCGCTAGCCCGGAAGATCGCCCAAGCTGAACCCGATCGGCTCTTGCGCTTACTCTTTGTCGGCCGTTTAGGTCAAGAAAAAGGGGTTGATCTCGCCCTCGAAGCCCTGGCGCGATTGCGCGCCCGCGGCCTGCAGGCTGTGCTCACCTGCGTAGGTCCCTGGCCGGCGGCGCAAGAGGCGGAGGGCTGGCGGAGCTGGCTGGAGCGCCACGGGCTTTCGGCTTGCGTTCGGCTGTTAGGCGAGGTTCGGGACCGCTCTTGCCTGCTTAGGCTGTACCTGGAACATCACGTGCTGCTGTTTCCGACGCGCTACCCTTGGGAGAGCCAGCCCTTGGTTGTGCTGGAGGCGCTGGCCTCCGGCTGTCCGGTCGTGAGCACGCCTGTAGGCGGGATCCCGGAGCTTGTGCTGCCGGGCCAACACGGCGCCCTTGTGCCGATCGGAGATCCCGAAGCGCTCGCGGAGGCCTTGCTCGCCTACCAAGATAGAGCGCACTGGAGGGCCCAGGCCCGCGCGGCGCGCGCTTACTTTGAAGCCCACTTCGATCCGGGCCGGATCCGAGATGGGTGGCTAGAGCTGTTGCGCGCTTACGCGGACTTGTAACGTTCTTTTGACCGCATCCGGCTCTGGTTGCGGCTTGCCTTTAGGCCGACGTATTAGTATCCGTGGCAGAACAGGAGGGAACCGCCATGCGCATCCGTTGGCTACCGATTGCGGCCCTTTGGCTAGCGCTGGCCTCGCTAAGCGCAGCCCAGGCACCCAAAAAACTCACCTTGGAGGCGTACCTGGAGTATGAGACCGTATCCGATCCGCAGATCTCCCCAGATGGGCAACAGATCCTCTTCACCCGGCAATGGATCGACAAGGTCAACGACCGACGCGTGAGCGACCTCTGGATCATGAACGCCGACGGGTCCAAACAGCGCTTTCTGGTGCGGGGCTCAAACCCCCGCTGGTCGCCTGACGGGACGCGCATCGCATACTTGGCTCAGGGTGAGCCGCGCGGCACGCAGCTATTCGTGCGCTACATGGACGCCGAAGGGGCCACGCTCCAGGTCACGCGCCTGGACCGGACCCCCGCAAATGTGACCTGGTCTCCAGATGGCCGGTATCTGGCCTTCACGATGCTGGTGCCCAAACGCAACAACTGGCCCATCCGGCTGCCGGCGCGGCCTGAAGGGGCGCGTTGGACCGAGGAGCCTCGGATCGTAGAGGAGCTCGTATACCGCCGCGACGGCATCGGGTTTCTAGAGCCCGGCTATACGCACATCTTCGTAGTGCCCGCCACAGGCGGCACCCCCCGGCAGATCACCTCGGGGGACTGGAACCACGGACAAGGGGGGATATCCTGGACGCCGGACGGCAAAGAGATCCTGTTCTCCTCGCTGCGGGAGCCGGAGGCCGAATACGCCTGGCGGGAATCGGAGATCTACGCCGTAAACGTAGAGACGGGCGCGATACGGCAGCTCACCCGGCGTAAGGGGCCGGATTACAACCCGGTCGTCTCCCCCAACGGCCGCTACGTGGCCTATCTGGGCTACGACTGGACGGACGACACCTGGATCGACGCTCGGCTCTACGTGATGGACATCGACGGCGGAAACGTGCGCGATCTGACCTCGGCGCTAGATCGCACGCCGCAAAACCTACAGTGGGCGCCCGACAACTCCGGCATTTACTTTACGGTCGACGATCGGGGCACGCGCAACCTCTACTTCGTCTCCCTGCGGGGGGAGATCCGCCAGATCACGCGCGGCAACCATATGCTGACCGTGACCGACATGCATCCATCGGGTTGGTTTGTGGGCGTCTATACGAGCTATCACCGACCTCCGGATGTGGTGCGCTTTGAGCTGCGTCGGCCCGAGCCCCAGTTTCTGACCGCCGTCAACGAGGACATCCTGCAAGGGGTCAAGCTCGGCGAAGTGGAGGAGATCTGGTATACCTCTACGGATAATCTGCGCATTCAGGGCTGGATCATCAAGCCGCCGGATTTCGACCCCACCAAAAAGTACCCGCTGATCTTGGTCATCCACGGCGGCCCGCACGCGATGTACTCGGTGGCTTTCAACTTCGCCTGGCAGCTGCATGCGGCCGAAGGCTACGTGGTGCTCTACACCAACCCGCGCGGCTCGACCGGCTACGGGTCGGCCTTTGGCAACGCGATCAAATACAACTACCCGGGCAAGGATTACGACGACTTGATGCGGGGGGTCGACGAGGTCATCCGGCGCGGCTACATCGACGAGCAGAACCTGTTCGTCTACGGCGGCTCAGGGGGCGGCGTGCTCACGGCCTGGATCATCGGGCACACAGACCGGTTCGCCGCGGCCGCGGTGCTGTATCCGGTCACGAACTGGCTCTCCTTCGTCGGCACCACCGACGGGGTCTCCTGGTATCGCAACTTCCAAAAACTGCCCTGGGAGGACCCCTCCGAGCACCTGCGGCGTTCGCCCCTTATGTACGTGGGCAATGTGAAGACCCCCACGCTGCTCATGACCGGCGTAAACGACCTGCGGACCCCCATCGCGCAAACCGAGGAGTACTATCAAGCCCTCAAGTTGCGCAAGGTGCCCACGGCCATGATCCGCTTTAACGACGAGTTTCACGGCACAGGCTCCCGACCCTCGAACTGGCTGCGCACCCAGGCGTACCTACATCATTGGTTTCAAAAGTGGGCGCGCAAACCTCAAGCCCCTTCGGGCTCATGACCCTCCCACGCGTACTGGAGGGGGCGGAGTTTCTCCGCCCCGTTTTTTTATTTTTCACCCGAACCGTGGAGTCTCTTGCTCTTACCATGAGCCATCGACCCTGTGCTAACTCGGAGGATGCCATGCGAGATGCGCTGATCATCGGAGCTCTGGCCGCCGGACTGAGTTCTCAGGCTTCAGGGCAGCCCGCCGTCGAGGGGTTTGCGTTCGTGCGCGCCTCGGGGGGCATTTGGGAATATCGCCTGAAGAGCAACGATCTGCAGGTGTTGCTCTTGGAGGACCGCTCCGCCCCCGTCGTCTGCTTTATGATCACCTATCGGGTCGGCTCCCGCAACGAAGCCCCTGGTTATACGGGCGCTACGCACCTGCTAGAACACCTCATGTTCAAGGGCACGCCTACGTTCAACAAGCAGCGGGGAACGGCTATTCCGGCCGTGCTGCAGAACGCGGGCGCCATCATGAACGCCACGACCTGGAACGACCGCACCAACTACTTCGCCGTTCTGCCGAGCGATCGGCTTGAGCTGGCCGTGCACCTGGAGGCCGATCGCATGCGCAACGCGCTTCTGCTCGAAGAGGACCTTCGATCGGAGATGACCGTGGTACGTAACGAATTCGAGCGAGGGGAAAACTCCCCCTTCCAGGCCCTCTCAAAGGCCGTCTGGGCTACGGCCTACTGGGCTCATCCCTATCACCATCCCACAATCGGATGGCGCTCGGACATCGAAAACGTGCCGATTGAGCGGCTGCGCTGGTTCTACGAAACGTACTACTGGCCCAACAACGCGACGGTGACCGTAATCGGAGACTTCCGGGCTGAAGAGGCCCTGGCCCTGATCCGGCGCTATTTTGAGCCTATTCCCAAGGCCCCGCATCCGTTCCCAGATGTATACACCGCTGAGCCTCCCCAACAGGGCCCGCGGCGCGTTACGGTCAAACGCGCCGGGCAGCTGGGGGCCGTCCTCATCGGGCACAAGTCGCCGGCCGGGCTAGAGCGGGACACGGACGCGCTCGAAGTATTGGCCACGATCCTCTCGGAGGGCAAAAGCAGCCGGCTTTACAAGGCCCTCGTGGATCAGAACCTCGCCTCTTCGGTCTCCTGCAACGTATCCCGTTTTCGAGACCCCGGGCTGTTTACGACGTTCGTCTCCCTGGCCCCCGGTGCGGATCACGGCAAGGTGGAGGCCGTGGTGCTGGCCGAGTATGCGCGCCTTGCACAAGAAGGCGTCTCCGCTGAGGAGCTAGAGCGCGCCAAAAACCAACTTCGCACGCAATACCTTTTCAGCCGCGACGGGCCGCTGGCGATCGCTAGCCAGCTTAACGAAGCCATCGCTATGGGGGACTGGACTTTTTACACGGCCTACTTAGAACGCATTCAGGCTGTAACGGCCGATGACGTACGGCGCGTGGCGGCCCGTTACCTGGTAGAGGACCAGATGACCGTGGGGTACTACGTCCCCACCCCGGCCCGCATGGCGCGTGCGGGGGCTACTTCTGACGGCACTGCTCCTCCACGATACGGCCCCTGGTATCTGCAAGAAGACGTCAGCAGGATACGTTCGGCCTCTCGGGGCGCTCCGCAGCATTGGGCCAGCCGGGTGCGCATACAACAGCTCGGTCCCATTCGACTCATAACCGTGCGCACCAACGTGGAGGGGGTGATCACGCTGCGGGGTAGCTTTGAGGGGGGCGGGACGGCCTACGCGGGCTATCCGCTTTTGGCCTCTATCACCGCCCAGATGCTCGATAAGGGCACCCGTCGGCGCGATAAGTTCCAAATCGCCCAGGAACTGGAACGCCGAGGCGCGCAGCTGAGCTTTTCGGCTGGCACCTTCCGGTTGGGCTTTAGCGCTCGCTTTCTCAAACAAGACCAAGAAGCGGTCCTGGAGCTGCTGGCCGAACAACTGCGAGAGCCCGCCTTTGATGCGGGGGAGTTCGAGAAGGTTAAGCTTCAGGCGCTGGCCGGGCTGCGACGCGCGCTGGAATCAACGGCTGCCGTGGCCCGCAACGTGCTGCTACGCCAGCTATATGATCCGCAACATCCCAACTACGAGCCCGACCTGGAGGAGCAGCTTCGCTCTTTGGAGGCCCTTACCCTTGAAGACGTGCGACGCTTTTATGAAACACACTATGGCCCGCAACGGATGATCTTGGTCGCCGTGGGCGACGTAGACGAGGCGAGCCTGGCCCGCTCCGTGCGCCGCCTCTTCGGCGGCTGGGCCAGCAAAACGCTGAAGGCCACCTTCGTCGGTCGCGTTCGAAGCCAGACGCCAAGCGGGGTGCTTACGCGTTATATGCCGGACAAGGCCAACGTGGACGTATACCTAGCGCACCCGCTAGCGCTTACCCGAACCGACCCAGACTACATGCCCGTGTTTCTAGCCAACTTCATCCTAGGTGGGAATTTCTCGGCCCGTCTTATGCAAACCGTCCGCGATTCCCTGGGGCTCACCTACGGGATCGGCTCAAGCCTATCGGGTATTACGCCCTGGACGCAGGGGCATTGGCAAATCACCGTCACCTTGGCCCCGGAGAACACCCGGCGCGGCATCGAGGCCACACAGGAACAGCTACGCAAATTCGTTCAGGGTGGGGTGAGCTCTGAAGAGGTAGAGGCTAAAAAAAGCACGCTGATCGGCAACTTCAAAGTGGGCTTGGCTACCTCAAGTGGACTGGCCAGCACAATTCTCAACTACGAGGAACTGGGTCTTGGGGTAACCTATCTGGATCGCTATCCGCTAGAGATCCAGCGCTTGACAGTGGATCAGATCAACCAAGTCATACGCAAATACTTTCACCCCGATAGGTTATTGATCGTGGCGGCCGGAACGGTAGAAGATTGGAAGACGGAATTGGCGCCGGTGCGCCCGAAGTAAAGTCATAGTTTATATCCCTGACAAGCCCGACATATCTGCTATGTCGGGCTTTTTTTTTGGGGTGTTGCTTTGTGCTGAGAGAAGCGCATATATTTTCTATGCAAGCATAGCTTCTGTCCTCTAAAGAGAAAAGGAGAAATCGCCATGCGTGTAGAAGGTCGTATTCTTCGATCGGATATTCCGATTATTCGTGTTTCACGCACCTCAAAGTACGCCGAAATCGTAGAGGAGTTGAAGAACACATCTCCTGATGAAGCCCTTATGTTGGACATATCTGATGAGCAGAGACCCAAATCCGCAGCACAGCGGATAGTGGGCACTATTCGCCGCCATGCCAAGGGACATATACAAGGTAAAATCAGAAGCCGTTTCGACCCCCAGCGAAACAAATTGTACATCTGGCTTCAAGACTGAAAACGAAGTTGGTAACGAAAAATGGCCCCGTGAGGGGCCATTTTTATGCCAGCGTATCAACCTTCTTCAGCATTGGGGGGCACAATGAGGGCGCGAAGAGCATGGCCATTATGATTGGAAATGGCCTGATAGAATACTCCTCTCCAGCGCCAGCTTACCACGTCTCGACCCCGCACCTCCTGGACATAGAAATCTTGGTCTGTGGGGAGATGGCGCAAGATTTCAGGCTCCACGTTCAACCGGTCGGAATGCTGCCGTAGACACTCCGGGGCGAAGATGAATACATAGATCGGCTCGCCATTTCGGCGGTCGATGTATTTCAGCACGGGAATCTCGACCTCAGGCAAATAGGGGCCGATCCACACCCCCACCAGATCCGCATGCTGTATCGGGGGGATGCGCACATCCCACCTCATGCGATCTCGGATTACCTGCCAGGCCTGTTCTCGGCTGGCTACACGCACCCAGGGCAACTGGCGGGTGAGCGTGGTCTGAAAGTGCTGCAGCGTGAGCTCGCTTACGCTTCGCGCTGAAACGGTGTCGGGACCTCTGGAGAACAGATAGAGGAAAAAGAAACCGAGCGCCGCTACAGCGGCCGCCATGGCCCAAGTTCGAATTGGCCTTATTCGCGCCGCCTTTGCCGGTGGGGAAGCAGCCTCTTGCAGCGCAATGCGAACACGCTCTAGGAGCTCCGCAGGTGGTTCCGGTGGCGCATGCCTGCGGGCTAGGTAGCGCTTCTGCGCGCGCTCCAGCTCCAGCTCCCAGCGACAGTTTCGACATTGAGCCAGGTGAAGCTCTAACAGCGCGCGCTCCTGTTCCGATAGCGCCTCATCGATGAGAGCTGTGATGAGCTCTTGCGCCTGTGGGCAGGGGAGATCAGCGCTCTGCATCGTGCTCATCGACTTTGTATCCTCGCTGGCGTGCGTACTCTAGCAGCCGCAGTCGCAGCAGCTTACGACCCCGATGCAAACGCGAACGCACCGTGCCGATTGGAATCTCCAGCAGATCCGCAATCTCTTCATACGTGAAGCCTTCCAGGTCGCAGAGAATGACCACCGTGCGGAAATCCACGGGCAGACTCTGCAAGGCCGCTGTGACTTCGTCATCCAACAATTGCCGATCTAGCAGCTCCGCTAAATCTGTCGATTCGGAAAGCGTCTCGTCGCGTAGGCTATAGTAATATTCCTGGATCTCCTCCAGGTCCACCCTGTCCGGCTCTCGGACCCGGCGCCTGTAGCGGTTGATAAAACTGTTTTTCAAAATCCGAAACAGCCATGCCTTGGCATTCGTTCCCGTCTCGTAGCGATCAAAAAAGCGGTACGCCTTCAGATAGGTTTCCTGAACCAGATCCGCTGCGTCCTCTGGATTGCCACAGAGGCGAAGAGCGAAGCCATACAGGGCCCTCATGTAAGGCAGCATTTCGGCCTCAAAGGCCTGCTGACGGGCCTTGTCGAAGGCGTGCGGTTCGTGGCTCGGCATGGACGACCCAAGGCATGAAGCAAGATCGCGTATAGTTACGGAGCGCGTATCTTCTGCACAAGCCGCTTGCTCCGGGACGGAGCGGGTTGGCCGCACAAGGGGGGTTTGTCCTATATTTGGGCGCGACTCCGAGCAGATCTCAACCATGCCTCGCCTCGTCATCGGCTACGGGGTTTTGCTCAGCACCCTTCTGGCGCTGGGCTGCAGCAGAACCCTGGAACGGGCCGAAAAGGTTTCCGGACTGGATCTGCCAGGGCAGCTGCTAGGCGCCGCGCTCCCAGCCTTCCAAGGGCTTCGCTTCGGCATGTCGCAAGCGGAATTTCGCGACCGCTTTCCAGACGCCATAGCCGATAGCCTTCCGCAGTTCATCACCGAGCGGCTCGAGGAGCTGAGCCCGGAGCTGCGGGGACGGTTTGAGGCCGCGCTGCGCAACAGACCCTCAGCATCCGTCACGCTCATAACCCCCCCGCTATCCGTTGTAGACAAATACCCGTATGCGGCTCGGCTTAGCCTGGACTTCGTGCACAACCGCTTGGTCCGGGTGCGTCTGTTGGTGGAGGCACGCAACCAGACGGAGGCTTTGGCGATCGAGTACTTCTGGCTAGAACGCCTCTCTAGAGCCCTCAAGAGGCGCTTTGATCCCGAGGCCGTCACCTTTACAGCCGCCACAACAGCTTATGGGCTGTATCAATGGGAGCTACCGGGTCCGCAGCGCGTGATCCTGCAGCTTATGCCCCGTCCCGGGGGGCATCCCCCCTACGTACGCCTGCTTCTGGAGGACCTTCGCCTACTAGAATCCGCCTCCCTATGAAGATCGCCCTCTTAGGTGCCGGCCAGATGGGTCGGGCTGTGCTCTTTGACCTCTTACGCAACCCTGCTGTTGCGCAGATTCGGCTCTTTGATAACCACGTCACGCGCCTCAACGAAATCCGAGAGCGCTTCAGCGACCCCCGCCTGCACCTCTATCGGGTCGACGCCAAAGACCAACCCGCCATGCAGACCCTATTGCGGGGCTCTGAGGTCATCATCAGCTGCCTCCCCTATACGCTCAACCCAAGCATGGCCCGCATGGCCGTTGAACTCGGGGTCCCCTTCTGCGACCTGGGGGGTAGCGATGTGGCTGCCGCCCAGGAGCTGGCCCTGCACGAAGAGGCCCAAACAGCCGGGGTCTGGGTGCTCCCCAACTGCGGGCTGGCCCCGGGGCTGACGAATATCTTGGTCATGCATGGGGTGGAGCAGTTCGATGAGGTCGACGCGATCGCCATCCGGGTGGGGAGCCTTCCCTTAACCCTCCGCCCGCCGTTTTACTTTCAACTCACCTTCTCCGCCGAGGGACTTTTGGACGAATACACGCGCCCCGTGGAGATCATCCGAAACGGACAGCTGCTCGCGGTGGAACCCCTAAACGAACTGGAGTACCTCGAATTCCCCGAGCCCTTCGGGCGTCTTGAGGCCTTCCTGACCGCCGGCAGCCTCTCAACCCTGCCTCGGTTGCTACTGGGACGTGTGCGACAACTGGATTACAAAACGCTGCGCTATCCCGGTCACCGGGACATGATGCGCATGCTGTTCGCCTTGGGGCTAGCCGAATCCCGGCTTATCGACGTGCGCTCAACGCTGACGTACCGGGATCTGCTGTTGCGTCGGCTGCGCAAGGCGCTGGCTTTTCGGGACCCGGACGCCGTATTGGTCTACATCCACATCAGCGGACGCCGCGGTGGCCAGATCCAGAGCCTCTACTATACGCTTGTGGACCGCTACGACGAAGCTCACGGGCTTTCGGCCATGATGCGCGCCACGGCCTTCCCCATTTCCGTTATCGGCCAAATGTTGGCCATGGGACAGATCCCCGGCTCCGGAGCCGCAGCTCCCGAACAGGTCGTCCCGAAGACCGCCTTTCTTGAGGCTATGCGCGAACGGGGGCTACAAATCGAAACCCGATGGGAAACCGTAGCCGCCCTGCCCGGCGATTGAGCCAAGTAACAACTTCGCTACAACGCCTGGACCCGAGGCGCTGTATTTTTCCCCCTGCCTGCCTCGAAGGAGGATCACCGTATGCGCACCCAATTCACGCTGTGGGCGTTGCTGCTTTTTGTGAGTTCCGGCGCGGCGGCGCAAAGTCGACTTACGATCGAGCGCATCATGGACGATCCGCGCTGGATGGGCTCTTTCCCCAACAACCCGTTTTGGTCCGAAGATGGACGCTGGCTGTACTTCTACTGGAATCCTGATGGTGCACCCGATGATTCGCTCTACAAAGTGCCGCGCACCGGAGGCAAGCCGCTGAAGGTCAGCCCCGAGGAAAGACGCCGGCTGCCGCCTCCGGGAGGGGTGTACAACAGGGCCCGTACCCGCAAGCTTTTCGTGCGCGACGGCGACGTTTTCCTCTACGACATCCGGGCGGAGCGCCTTGTGCGCCTGACGCAAACCGTGGAGCGTGAGTCCGATCCGCGCTTCCTGCTCGATGAGGAGCGCATCACGTTTGTGCGCGAAAACAACCTCTTTGAGCTGGATCTGCGCACAGGCGCCCTGCGCCAGCGGACGGACTTTCGCACGGGCCAGCCTCCGAGCAGCCCCCGATTGGATGAACAACAGCGCTGGCTACAAGATCAACAACTGCAGCTCTTCGAGGTGCTTCGGCAGCGCCGAGACCGTCGACAGGCGGCGGAGCGCTGGCAAGAGCGGGAGCAGCGCGCGCAACGACCGCCCAAGACGGTCTATCTGGGACGTCGAAGCGTACAGAACCTGCAAAGCTCTCCCGACGGCCGCTACATCACCTTCCAGTACGTCACGCAACCGGAGGACAACCGCCCCACCCAAGTGCCCAACTACGTCACGGAAACGGGCTACACGGACCAGCTGCGGGCCCGACCCAAGGTCGGCTCCCCGCAGCCGCGTTATGAATTCGCCATCTACGACACTGAGCGGGATACGATCCTCCTGTTGCGCCGCGAACTGATCCCAGGCATATATGATCTGCCCGATTACGAGCGCGAACGGCGTCTGGCGCGCGGCGACACCAGCAGCCGCTACCGAGAGCCCAGACCGATCGTCGTGCACGGACCTTTCTGGTCACCCGACGGCCAGCGGGCCGTCGTGGTCGCCGCCTCCCAAGACAACAAGGATCGCTGGATCCTGCGCCTCTTCCCCGAGACGGCCACCGTGCGGTTGTTGGATCGGCAGCGCGATGAAGCCTGGATCGGCGGGCCCGGTATCGGAGGCGCCTTCAGCGCCGGCGTGATCGGCTGGCTTCCCGATAGCCGTCGGATCTTCTTTCAGTCCGAGGAGAGCGGCTACAGCCACCTATACGTGCTGGATGTGGAATCTGGGCAAAAACGGGCCCTCACCTCGGGCCGCTTTGAGGTGTTCTCGCCCTTTCTGTCGCGCGATGGCCGGTTTTTTTACTTCACCTCCAGCGAAGTACACCCTGGAGAGCGTCACTTTTACCGCATACCCGTGGAGGGAGGGACACGTCTGCAACTGACCAGCATGGCGGGCAACAACGAGGTCGTGCTCTCCCCGGATGAAGGAATGCTCGCCATACGGCACTCGTACAGCAACCGCCCCTGGGAGCTTTTCCTGCAGGAGAACCGGCCGGGAGCGCAGCCGCAGCAGATCACCGACTCCCGAAGCGAAGCCTTCAAGGCCTACCCGTGGCGCGATCCCGAGATCGTCACCTTCCGAGCCCGGGATGGGGCACTCGTGTACGCGCGCCTATATAAGCCGGAGCGACCCAACGGAGCGGCTGTGCTGTTTGTACACGGGGCCGGATACTTGCAGAATGTGCACCGGTGGTGGAGCTCCTATTTCCGGGAGTACATGTTTCACAACTTCCTAGCTGATCACGGCTACACGGTGCTCGATGTAGACTATCGGGCCTCAGCCGGATACGGGCGCGACTGGCGCACGGCCGTGTATCGGCACATGGGCGGTCGAGACCTCGACGACTACGTCGATGCCGCGCAATATCTGGTGCGCGAGCACGGGATCGATCCCAAGCGCATCGGCATCTATGGGGGCTCTTATGGGGGGTTCTTGACGCTTATGGCCCTGTTTACACGGCCGGACGTCTTCGCCGCCGGGGCCGCCCTGCGACCCGTTACGGATTGGGCGCACTACAATCACCCCTACACGGCGAACATCCTCAACCTCCCCTACGCCGACAGCCTGGCCTACGTGCGCAGCTCGCCGATCTATCACGCCGAAGGGCTGCGAGGGGGATTGTTGATTTGCCACGGCATGGTGGACGTGAACGTGCACTTTCAAGACGTGGTGCGGCTTGTGCAGCGGCTTATCGAGCTGCGCAAAGAGAATTGGGAACTAGCCGTCTACCCCGTAGAAGACCATGGCTTTGTCGAGCCCACAAGCTGGATGGATCAGTACAAGCGCATCTTCAAGCTCTTCGAGCGCCACCTTAGAGGCGCGGGCGCCCCATAAGAGAAGCCCTTGGCGGTAAAGAAGGGGGGCTTTCTTGAAGCCCCCCTTTTTTCTCTTAAGGCCCGATCTCCTCCTCTTCCGTTGCAGGGCCGGGCGAGCCATGTTGGACCTCGACGTTAACCCCATATCGGTAAGTTAGCTCCCCGCCCAGCTCGCCGGTCAGGTAGAGCATATAGGCCAACACCAACCCCAGGGCGGCCGCCAGACCGCGCGCCCAGAGCGCGCTCCAGCGCCTCCAGGCGCTCAGTCCGAGAAAAGCGGCCCACAAGAGGCTGCCGATCCAGGCGCGCGTGCCCCAAGCCTCATGGGTTTCGATGGCCTCATGCACCGCCTCCGTCATGCGGCCTGTCTTCTCAAAGGCGCCTTCGGCAGCCTCGCCGGTCTGCCGAGCGCCTGATAAGCTCGCCGCGCCGGCTACGGCCAAAACCAAAGCTGCCGCGCGCAGCCACGTCCGGTTCCACACCAGCCAGGCCAGCGTAAAACCGACCCCGGCCAAGGTCCAGCCTATGGCCAGATGCACCACTTTGGGATGCACAAGAGGGGAGATCTCCATGGGTCGTGCTCCTTGCTGATACGGCCCTCCAATATGCGGAGCCAGCGGGCGAGGGTCAACTTGAACCACAGCAAGGGCCGGGCGTTACTTTGAGACGCTACGTAGGGAGCATGGAGGCTTGCGGGATCATGGCGGAGATTCGCTACTACGGGCATTCCGTGATTTGGTTGGAGACAGCCGGATATCGGCTTCTGTTCGATCCCTTTCTGTCGGGCAACCCCTTATGCCCGGTCAAGCCGGAGGATCTGCATCCGGATTTTCTATTGCTTACGCACGCGCATGGGGATCACTGGGGCGATACGCTGGCTATCGCCCGTCGTACCGGGGCTACGGTGATCGGCATATGGGAGATCTACGATTACCTGCAGAAACAAGGCATCTCCAATGCCCACCCCATGAACCTAGGGGGACGGCGGGATTTCCCCTTCGGCAGAGTGACCATGACGATCGCGCATCATAGCTCCTCGTTTCCGGACGGCACCTACGGAGGGCATCCGGCCGGCTTCTTGATCGAGTCGGAGGGCAAGGTCTTCTACAACGCCGGGGACACAGCGCTCACGTACGAGATGAAGATGCTTGGCGAACGCTACCGCATCGATGTGGCTTTTCTGCCGGTAGGAGATAACTTTACGATGGGCCCTGAGGATGCGGTGATCGCGGCCGAATGGCTGCGCCCGCGCTTGGTCGTGCCCATTCACTACAACACCTTCCCCGTAATCGAGATCGACGTAGAGGCCTTCGTCCGGCGATTAGAGGAAAAGGGCATCGCGGCGCGTCCGCTGCGGCCAGGAGAAGGGTTCTCGCTTTAGCGCAGCGGCCGCGCCTTGGCTCGCCCGCCGAGGAGGTGCGGGATGTTAGCCAGACTCCTCTCATGGGGCCCATTGTATCTTATCGCCCTGGGCGCCGTTTCTGTCGCAGCCCAGCCTGGGCGCCTTCAGGAACCGTTTTATCGCGAAGAAAGGGCCTGCCCGGAATTCTTCGATGCGCTCTTGGTGCGCGCGGAAGTGGGGCTGGCCCCCGTGGGGACATGGCCCCTAGTAGCGGATCGGCTCGCCTTGAAGGTTCCCCTGCTGCTCAACCTGCAACTAGAGGGCCGGCTCAAGGCGCGCAGCACCTGGGGGGCTAGTTGGGATCTGGTGCGCGCCATATCGCTCTCCACTCCCCTGCCCACCTGGTTGTGGGCCCGCTACCACTGGCGAAACGAGGACACAGACTACGCCTTTCGATTGGCCTTCGATCCGGCCCTGGGCCCAACGGGCTTTCGGCGCGTAGACGTGGCCTTCATAAGCAGCATGCCTCTGTCGATTTGGATGGCAAGCGATTTCGCCCTCGGCCTGCGTTCTCTCTGGGACCGGCGCAAATACGTGCAGCTTTCCGATAGCGCGCGCGCTCCCTTGCCCGGACTGAACCTAGAGAACCCTGCCCCGCCCTCGGATCTGAGCGTGACAATCGGTCGCGAGATACACCTACAGCAAACGTATTGGGCCTACCTAGACCCAGCCCGAAGCGCGCTCTTCGTGGGCCTGCAAGCTACAGCAGGCCGATATTCGACCCTGCAACGGCAGGCGGTCCCGGACTCCAACTCCGCCCCCGCGTGGGGAGAAATACTAGGCGGCCAGCTCTGGCTACGGCTCGGGGGCCGCTGGGCCCGTCCCCTCTGGATAGTAGGGGGCTATCTGGCTATTCCGGTCTATCGACATTCTCTACAAGGCTCCAGCGCACCCCAAGTGGGGGTGCAGCTCACCGTGCGCTAAAAAAACAGGAGCGGACCGGTCAGGGCCCGCTCCTGGTGTCGTCTGTGTTCAGGGAGGAGGTTAAGAAGTGTACTGTATCGCGTCGGGTTTTACCCGATCGCACCCCCTTATACGACCCGCTTAAGCAGCCAAGTTCCCGATCGCTGGCTAAGGGAACCCCTTCACCGATTTTTCACAAAACCGGTCTTTCAGGCGCTCGGCACACCCTGTGCACCTCGAGGGGAGGACAAGACCAGAGGGCGCCGAAAGGGAACGCCGAAACCCAAGGCGGGCAAAAGTTGCCGAGTCCGGCGAGGCAAACTTTCCGATGGCGGAACGGGATTTCCAAGAACGCACCGAAGAACCCACCCCAAGACGGCTAGAGCGAGCGCGGCAGGAGGGACAGGTCGCGCGCAGCGCGGAGCTCAACTCTATTGTGGTGCTCGCGGCCGCGCTGGGTGCATTGAGCTTGCTGGGATGGGACTTGGTGCGTCGGCTCCTAGGGCTCGTGCTAGAGGCTTACGAGCGGGTGGGTTCCCCACCGGAGGAGAGCGGAGCCGCGTTGACGCTCTTGCAAGACTGGGGCTGGCAGACGCTGGGGGCCCTGCTGCCGATGTTGGCGCTGCTCATGGCCTCGGGCCTGCTTGTGGGCTTTCTGCAGGGAGGGGTGCATGTCACGCTCAAACCCTTGGAGCCTAAGCTCTCCCGAATCAGCCCCATAGCGGGCTTTCGGCGTCTTTTCTCCAGCCGCGGGCTCATGGAGCTGCTCAAAAGCTTGCTTAAGCTGTTCGTGCTCATTCTGATCGCGTGGTTCTTTATCCGAGACCGTCTAGAGGGACTCTTTCAGCTCCCCCTGCTCGGGCTATCCCAGATCGCTCAGACCACGTGGGGATGGCTGCTAGCGCTTCTGGGACAGGCTGTTTTGGCCCTGGCCGTTATCGCAGGCTTTGATTACGCCTTTCAGCGTTGGAAGCACCGACGCGAGCTGCGCATGAGCCGCCAGGAGCTCAAGGACGAATACCGAGAGCTCGAGGGGCATCCGCAGATCAAGGCCCGTCTGCGCACCCTTATGCGCCAGCGTCGACGCAAGCGGAGGTTAGATCATGCCGTCCTATCGGCCGACGTGGTCGTCACCAACCCCACGCACTATGCGGTGGCGTTGGCCTATGATCCGGACCGGCACCGCGCCCCGGTCGTGCTCGCCAAGGGGATCCGCAAAATGGCGCTGCGCATCCGGCAGCTAGCGCAGCGGGCCGGCATCCCGGTCGTAGAGGACCCTCCTACGGCACGCGCCCTGTATGCGCTGGTCGAGGAGGGTCAGGAGATCCCCGTAAGCCTGTACGAAGCGGTGGCCGAGATCCTAGCCCGTGTGTTTCGGGAACGCAACCGGATGCGCTAGCCTATGGCTTCTCAGTCCGCCTTGAGCCAGACTCTTGTGCAAGCGCCGATCGGGCTGCGCGGCGAAGGGGCCATTGCCGGCGGGATCGTACTGATCCTGCTGGTGATGCTTGTGCCGCTGCCCTCGTTTCTGTTGGACGTCCTGTTGGCGCTCAATATTTCGCTGTCGCTGCTGGTGCTGCTGGTGGCCTTCTACACACGTCGGCCGCTGGAGTTCGCCGTCTTTCCGACCCTCTTGCTCGTGCTTACGCTCTTTCGGCTGAGCCTCAACGTGGCCTCCACGCGCCTGATCCTGTCCCAAGCCTCGGCCGGGGCCATCATCCAGGCCTTTGGGCAATTTGTCGTGGGGGGCAACTACGTCGTGGGGCTGATCATTTTCTTGGTGCTCGTGATCATCAACTTCGTCGTCATCACAAAGGGTTCGGGGCGCATTGCCGAGGTCTCGGCGCGCTTTACGCTCGATGCCCTGCCCGGTAAGCAAATGGCCATCGACGCCGACCTCAACGCCGGGCTCATCGACGACAAGGAGGCCAGACGCCGACGGGAGGAGATCGCGCGCGAGTCCGACTTCTACGGGGCCATGGACGGAGCGAGCAAATTCGTCCGAGGCGACGCCATTGCCGGGCTTGTGATCACGGGTATCAACATCGTAGGCGGGCTGGCCATCGGCACCTTGCAGATGGGCATGCCCCTGGCGGAGGCGGCCTCCACGTACCTTGTGCTCACCGTGGGCGATGGGCTAGTATCGCAGATCCCCGCTCTGCTCGTTTCGACCGCGGCCGGTATTATCGTCTCCCGCGCGGCGGCGGAGTCCAACCTGGCTGCGGACTTCTCGCAACAGCTCTTTGGACACCCTCGGGTGCTGCACGTGGCGGCGGCTTTCTTGGGCGTCTTCGGGCTTATCCCCGGACTTCCCCTTGTGCCCTTCTGGCTTCTGGCCCTTCTGCTCCTCCTGGCCTCCCACTGGAGCCGGCGCGCCCTCCTGCGGGCCGAGGCGCACCGTCAGCAGGAGGCCGCACGCGAATTGGAGGCCGCCACGGCCGAAGCCAAACGCGCAGAGCGCGTGCAGGACTACCTGCTTGTCGATCCCCTAGAGCTAGAGATCGGATACAACCTGATCCCCCTGGTTGACCCCAATCAAAAAGGGGATTTGCTGGGCCGCATCACCACGCTGCGCAAGCAGCTGGCCATGGAGCTGGGCATCGTGATCCCGCCCATCCGGATCCGAGACAACATGCAGCTGGAGGGCAATCACTACATGATCAAGCTCCGGGGTAATCCCATCGGCCAGGGCGAGATCCTGCCCGGCTATTACCTGGCCCTGCTGCCGGAGGAATTGGCCGCATCCGGCTCGCTGCCCGTGCAAGGCATCCGAACCACGGATCCCTCCTTTGGCCTGCCCGCGATATGGATCAACGAACGCCACAAAGAGGAGGCTGAGGCGCAAGGCCTAACCGTGGTCGAAGCTCCGGCCGTCATCACCACCCATTTGCTGGAAGTCCTGCGCCGCAACGCCTACAAGCTGCTGGACCGTCAAGAGGTCAAAAAGCTCATCGACAACGTGCGCGAGGCTATGCCCGCCCTGATCGAGGAGCTTGTGCCGAACCTGTTAACGATTGGCGACATCCAGAAGGTGCTCAAACGCCTGCTTCGGGAGAAGGTCCCGATTCGGGACATGGTGACGATCTTGGAGACCTTGGCCGATTACGCCAATACGACGAAAAACGTCGACGTGCTCACCGAATACGTACGAGCCGCGCTTGCACCCACAATCACGCGCCAGTATCGGGACGAATTCGGCGAGGTCAAGTGCCTCACGCTTGACCCCTCACTGGAGGCCCAGCTCATGGAGCACGCGCAAAAGGGCATCTTGAACCCGAACACGTTGGGCTTTTCGCCTGAGGTGGTCGAGAAGATCTACACCTCGGCCTCGCGCGCCTTCCGGCGCATGATGGCCAATGGGCTGCAGCCTATCGTGCTCACCTCCCCGGTGCTGCGCCCGACGCTGTATCAATTTCTCTCTCCGATCTGGCCCGATGTGGTCGTGCTGAGCTACAACGACCTGACCGTAGACACCCAGATTAAGGCCATAGACCGAATTGGGCTACAGCCATGACGCTGCGCACTTTCACAGGGACAACGCTCAAGGAGGCCCTAGAGGCCGCACGAAAAGCCCTGGGAGGGGATTTCTACTTGCTGGAGTCCATCTCCCCCAAGGAGCCCGGCGAGCCGGCTCGGGTGATCGTGATGGCGGATGAAAGTTCTGGGTCGTCTCAGTCGGCGCACGAACAAACCCAAGCGACGCCGGACTTTCGCAGCCTGCTTTACCGAAGGCAGTCGGCCCTGGAGGCCGCCGGGCGCCCCGCGCCCCCCCCACCCCGAGCCCAGCGGCCAGCTGCTTTGCCTGCCGCCCGACCGGAACCCTCCCAGGGTAGCGGCGCGCCTTCCGCGACGGGCCTAGAAGGCCTGCAGCGCAGGCTCGAACGCTTGGAGCGGCTAATCCGGGAAAGCCTATGGGATCCCCCGCTTGAACTCGTCGAGCTGCCCCTATATCGGCAGCTCCTCGGACAAGGCTTACCCTTTTCGCTCGTACACAGCTGGCTCCGGGAGGCCGCCTCTAGCGGGCTAGACCCGCATCAGGAGCCGGAGGCTTTCGCCTGGGAGGTTGGGCGCCGCATCCGCGACGGCCTGCCCAGCGCGAACGCAAAGCGCCCCCAGCCCAATATCGCCTTCATCGGACCGGCCGGCAGTGGGAAATCCTCGCTGATCGTCAAACTAGCCCGGCATCCGCATTTCTTCGCCGGCCGCAAAGTCGCGCTCATCGCGCTGGAGCCCAAGGACGGTGAACCGGTGCACAACAGCCTAGAGGAGCTAGCCGGACGCTATCGGCTGCCCGTGCTCACCGTGGACAGTCCGGCCAAGATGCAAAAGGCCCTCGAACTCTTGCAGGGTTTCGATCACCTGCTCATCGATACCCCGCCCGTGCCGTTGCGGGGACCTAGCACCTTCCGCCGGCTGTGGCAAATCTCTGAGCTCTTAGCCCTGCTCACCCCACTAGAGGTGCACTGGGTGCAGAACGCCACCCTGCATCCCCATTATGCCGATCCGGGCCTATGGAGTTCAAGCCCGCTGCCGATCGATTTTGTGGCCCTAACGCACGTGGAGGAGCTGGACCGCTTCGGGGCCGTATACGCAATGCTCAGGGCCTGGGGGCGGGCTGTGCGTTTTGTTAGCACAGGCCGCAAAATCCCCGAGGACCTGTTGGCCTTTAGCCCCAGCTGGCTCGTAGAACGGCTCCTGGAGGCCCCCGCCCGTGCACTCGTGCTCGCGGAAGATGCATAATCGCTGGAGGCCCCCATGATCATCGCCATCGCAAGCGGAAAAGGCGGAACCGGGAAAACGCTCATCGCCACCTACCTGGCCGAAACGCTGACTCATCTGGGCCGGCGCGTGGTGCTACTCGATGGGGATTGGAACCTGGCCAATTGCGCTATGCTGCTCAACGAAAGCCCCCGTTGGGTGCTGGAAGACTATCTCATGGGGCGTTGCGGATTGGAGGATGTCTTTCACAAGACCGCCGGAGGCTTTACGCTCCTGACCGCCTCACGGGGTGGCCCCTTGGCGGATCCGGAGACCATGCTGGAGGCCCTGGATATGGCCCTAGAGACGGCCCAGAGGGAGGCGGAGTTTGTGCTCTTGGACACCCCGGCCGGTATGGAGACGCCGGTATTCTGGGCCCTGGAACGCGCCCACATGGGGCTCATCGTGCTCTTGGGCGATCCAGCGGCCGTGGCGGACGCTTACCGGCTGGTCAAACATGTCTACAGTTTGGATCCCGAATACCCTTTTGCCCTAGTGGTCAATGGAGCCGAATCCGAAGGGGAGGCCCAACAGATAGGGACCCGTTTTAACGCGATCCTGGAGCACTTTTTGGGTCGCACCCTCCCCTACGCGGGGTACATCGCCTATGATCCGGAGCTGCGCCGGGCCGCCTTGGCCCAGGAAGTGCTGGTGCGAAGCAAGCCGGAGCATCCCACGGCGAACTGCTTCCGAGCCCTGGCCGACCGATTGCTAGCCTGGCGTCAAGCGCTCTTGGTCAAGGTCCATGACTGGGAGCCATCCTCGGCGTATACACGGGAGGTATAAACCATGCCTGCCACGATCTGGTACGGGAGCCTGCTCGTGGCTATCTGCTTTTTTGTGATCGGCTTACTGGGGGATCGCTCCGTCATCGAGTCGACGTTGAGGGCGGCGATCGCCTTTCTGTTCGTCTGGAGTGCTTTGGCCCTGGGACATCTGCTCTACCGCTGGGCGCAACAGACAGCAAGCGGGCAACGGAAGGCCCAGGAGCCGTCCCCTCGATCCCCCTCGAACCCTGAACAGAAGGCCGACGTTACCTCCGCCGCCGCCTGATAGGAGTCTTGGGGGATGAACCTGGCCCGCCTACAAGCGCTTGCTGAAGCCTACAGCCGCCGTCGTGGCGACGAAACGCTACGGGAGGCCGTGATACTGGCCGCGATCCCCCTGGTACGGCGCATCGTGGGCAAGATCACCGTCCCTGCCCACCCGTTGGCACAGCAGGCCGATCTGGAGAGCGCGGGCATCATAGGGCTTCTGCAGGCGCTTGAGGCATATAATCCGCAAAGCAGCGCGGCTCAGTTTCACACCTTCGCCTATCAGCGTATCCGAGGTCAGATCATCGACTACCTGCGGCAGATCGACGCCTTGCCCCGCGGCCAACGCCAACGCTATGGCCAGCTGCAAGAGGCCCTGGAGCAGCTGCGTCAGGAGCTGGGCACCGAGCCCACGGACCAGCAGGTGGCCGACCGCCTGGGGCTTTCGCTGAGCCAGTACCAGAACCTTCTTATGGAGGTGCAGCGCCGCTTTGTGCTTAGCCTGGAAGAGCCCTGGGAGGATGAGGAAGAAGGCGTTGGCGAACCCCTGGAGGCGCGCCTGTCCGGCGGCGACGGCGCCGAGCTGGAGGAGGCCGTTGACCAAGGGCTTCTGATCGAGCGCCTAGAGCGCTGGATCGCGGAGCTTCCGGAGCGGGAGCGCACCATTCTGGCGCTCTATTACTATGAGGACTTGACCCTAAAGGAGATCGCCCAACTCATGGGGCTTACGGAGGCCCGCATCTCCCAGATCCTAGGCAAGCTGCTGTTGTATTTACGGGCCCGACTGCGAGCCACGATCAGCGCCCCACAAGGGAAGCCCTAAGCGCTCCAACAGGGCATATCGGCGCAGCACAGGTGAGGCCCTATAACGGGGTTCGCGTAAGTCCTCGAAGAGCGCCTCCAACACAAGCAGTGCGTTGCGCGCCCCGAATTGGCGCATCCAGCCAAAGGGGCCCTTGGGATAGTTGGTGCCCAGCTGCATGGCCAGGTCGATCTCCTCCGGACCGGCTACCTGCTCTTGCACAGCGGTACAAGCTTCGTTGATGAGCCCGCACAGCAGACGAGGCAACACCCCGCCGATTCGATCGAGCACCCACTCTGCTGTCTTGCCCACGCGCCGACACAGCGCTTCCACCTGCGCGACGGCCGATGCCTCCGTTATCTCCGTGCGCACCAGTTCCCAGCGCTCCAGACTTAGCAGGCCGGGTAGCGCGTGCAGCCCCACCACCCGATCGGGGTGGGGCGCAGCCAGGGCAAGTTCCAAGGCGAGCACCGTAGTGCTGTTGACAAGTCTTGTTGCCTTTGTGGGAGGTAGCTCCCGCCAATGGGCCCAAAGCTCCTGGGGCTCCAGGTCCAGCACGACCAGCAGCTCGGCCTCGGCAGGATCCGAAAAGGAGGCGTCCGGAAGCTGTTCCTGGAATTCGCGCACCAGCGCCTCCGGCCCCCCAACCCAGATGCGCGGGGCGTTCATGGGGAGGATACCTCCTTTTCCGAGTCGGGCTCGGAGTACCAGTAAAAGCCGCGTCCGCTTTTGCGCCCCAACAAGCCCGCCTGCACCATACGGTGTTGGATGAGATGAGGCTGGTAGCGCGGCTCATGGAAGTAGGCGTTGTATACGGAGCGCGTCACAGCCAGGTTCACGTCAATCCCGATGAGGTCCATGAGCTCAAAGGGCCCCATTCGGAAACCGGCTGCGCGCACCAAGCGGTCGACCTGCTCGACCGTGGCGATTCCATCGCCCACTATTCTGAGCGCCTCTCCGTAGAAGGGCCGCGCCACCCGGTTGACGAGAAACCCCGGGGTGTCTTGCACGACCACGGGCACCTTGCCCATGCGTTCGGCCAAGGCGCACGTACAGGAGATCGTTTCGGGGCTGGTCAGGTGTCCGCGCACGACCTCGACGAGTTTCATCGTGTAGGCGGGGTTGAAGAAGTGCATGCCCACCACAAGCTCAGCTCGGCGCGTGGCGGCGGCGATCCCCGTAATCGGAAGCGAAGAGGTGTTGGAAGCCAACACCACATCTGGCGGACAAACCTGATCGAGGTTCTCAAAGAGCGCCTGCTTGGTTTCCAGCTGCTCCACAACGGCCTCTAGCACGAAGTCCGCCTCAGCCAGACGGCTAAAATGCGTTGTGCCCTCAAAACGCTCCAAGGCCTGCTGGAATGCTTCTTCGGAGATTTTCCCCCTTTCTACGGCTTGACGCAGGTTCTTCTGCAGGGTCTCCGTGGCGCGCTGCACCTGAGAGGGCTTAAGATCGTAGAGCAGGACGCGCAACCCAGCCATGAGGGCGACCTGGGCGATGCCGGAGCCCATGGTACCGGCCCCCACAATGCCGATCGTGTGGATGCGCGTTACAGGACGAGGGGTGGACATGCGCGTTAGCGCCCCTTGAACACAGGGGGACGTTTTTGCTGAAAGGCGGCTACGCCTTCGCGGTAGTCCTCGGTGCGGCCCGCGATTTCTTGGCAGTAACGTTCGTAGTCGAGCATTTCGTCCAAGGAAGCATGCGTGGCTTTCGCCAGCAGGCGCTTCGTGAGGGCTAGCGCCTTAGGGGGCAAGCTCGCGTAGCGACGCGCCCAGTCGAGCGCCTCCTGGCGCAGCGCCTCATCGGGCACGACGCGGTTGACCAGCCCCAAGCGCAACGCCTCGGCAGCCGAAATACGCTCCCCTAAAGTGGCGATCTCAAAAGCGCGGGCGTACCCGAGCAAATGGACCAGAAAGAAGCTGGAGCCCGAATCCGGCACCAGCCCGATGCGCACGAAAGCCTGTACGAAAAAGGCCGATTCGGCCGCGATGCGCACATCGCAGGCCAGCGCCAAGCTCATGCCGGCCCCCGCTGCGGCGCCGTTTACGGCTGCGATCACCGGAACGGGCAGCGCGCGCAGGCGTCGGATGATCGGATTGTAGCGGCGTTCCAAAGACTCCCCTAATGAGCGCTCCCGCTCCATATCCAGACTTTTGAGGTCCTGACCCGCGCAGAAGCCCCTTCCGGCTCCTGTGAGCACAAGCGCCCTCAAATCCGGGGCACGCTCCAGGCTCCTCAGGACCTCTTGCAGCTCCCGTGTGAGCACCTCGTCAAAGGCGTTAAGCTGTTCGGGTCGGTTTAGCTCCAGCCACCCGATGCCCGCTTCGGGTTGTTCATAGTGCAGGGTCGCGTAAGCCGGCACGGCAGGGTTCCGTCCTTACCAGCGGTCTTCTTCGTCGTAGTCGTCGTACTCGTCGAAGTCCTCGAAGTCCTCGTCGTCCTCATCCAAGCCGTAGTCGTAGTCGTACTGGCTCAGATCGATGCCCAACTCATCGGGGTCGATCAAGCCTTCCTCGGCCAGGATAACGGGGACTTCATCGACCGCATCGTAGAGATCCTCGGGCACGCGGTTGTAGATCTCATCCATCCCCTCCTCGCTGACGATGTAGTGGAGGATGGTCTCAAACTTGTGCCCTTCGGCCAGGAGCGGCTCAATCTCGACCCGGAAGCTATCCAGATCGAACCCGCCGGTGTTGCGGATCACGGTGGCCACCGCCTCGGCGGCTTCTTCCTTGACCCGATCGGGTAGATCGATCTCCGACATAGGTCCCTCCAAGTGCGGGTTATTTGCCTTTCCAGATAGGGGGGCGCTTTTCCAGAAACGCCCGCATACCCTCTTTTTGGTCCTCGCTGCCGAACAGGAGGTAGAAATTTTTGCGCTCAAACTCCAACCCCGCGCTGAGGGGCAGCTCAAAAGCCTTCAAGACGGCCTCTTTGGCCAGGCGTACGGCCAGCGGGGGCCGAGCAGCCACTTCGCGGGCTAGCTTTAACGCCTCATCGAGATAAAGTTCCACGGGCACAACGCGGTTGATTAGACCCGCCCGGTAGGCCTCCTCGGCCGTGATCAGCCGGCCCGTAAGAACCATCTCCATGGCGCGCGCTTTGCCGATGGCGCGCGCTAGCCGCTGTGTGCCGCCCGCACCGGGCATAACGCCGATGTTAATTTCCGGTTGTCCGAAGCGGGCCGTCTCGCTGGCCACGATCATGTCGCAGCTCATGGCCAACTCGCATCCTCCGCCGAGCGCGTATCCGCTTACGGCCGCAATCAAGGGCTTGTAGATGCGCTTGATGCGATCCCACCTCTGGAACTGATCTAAGAGCACCATGCGCACTACGGAGGCGTCAACCATTTCCGTGATATCGGCCCCGGCGGCGAAGGCCCGCTCGTTTCCGGTCAGCACTATAGCCCGCACCTCGGGGTCGGCCTCTAGGGCTTCCAACGCCTCGACGAGCTCCTGCATCAGGGCCAGACTGAGGGCATTGAGCACCTCGGGCCGGTTGAGGCGCACAAGCGCTACCCCGTCTTCGGGGTAGCGCTCCACCAACAACAGCCGATACGCCATATTTCGCCCGCACGCAACGCCGCAATGATACGCGCACCCGGTTTTCGGCGCAAGTGGGCGCCAGTCGCCCCCAGGGTGTATTTTTGTTAAGCGCCACATGCGGGTACAAAGCGGTCTTCTGGGCCTTTTGCTGTTGATGGGGTGCGGGCTGTTTCAAACCCGCACTCCTGAGGCGCCTGCGACCGCAGAGGCCAATCGCTACCGCCCTCCCGAGACGCCGGATATCGCTCTGGCCAACCTAGAGGCCGCCATAGCCACGCTGAACGTGCAGGATTACGTGCGAGGCCTCTCCAGCGGATTTCGTTACAGCCCCGCAACCCCGGCCCTGGCTCGCAATCCGGCGCTCTGGGCCGGCTGGGGCGTAGAACAAGAGAGCGCTTACTTTCAGAACCTTCGGCTGAGCGCGCAGGGCCAAACCGGGCATCGGATCTCCTTAAGCGAACGCCAAGCCGAGGCCGGATCCGAACGCTACCAGATCACGGCCCGCTATGTGCTACAGGTGCAGCACCGCCGCCCCGACGTGCCCACCGTGGCCGAGGGGCGGATGAGTCTTACGCTCGTGCGGGAGCGCGATGGCTTGTGGCGGATCCTGGAATGGACGGACGCGGCCTTGGAGAACCGCTTCTCCTGGAGCGATCTGCGCGCGGCTTTCCTTCGATGAGGCCTACCCGCTACATCCCTTGGATGCTGCTTGGCTTGGCCGCCTGCCTGAACCCTTTCGCGCCGGCCTATCGACCTGGGGATCCCCTGGAGGGCTCGCTTGGGGATCCGCGCACCCTGGAGGGGTTCTTCGCGCGCTTTAAGTCCGCCTACGAACTGCGGGATATTCGGCTCTATGAGCCGCTGCTAGACTCGAATTTCGTCTTCATCTATTACGACTTCGACACGGGCACGGAGCGGACCTGGGGCTTCAGCACCGAACTCAAAACAACGGGCGGGCTGTTTCAATCGGCCGAGAATCTACGCTTAATCTGGCGTCAAATCCTGTATCAGGAGGAGGATAGCCTAAGGGCCCAAGTAGTGCGCCAATTTAGCTTAAGCGTGGTGCTGCGCCAGGGCGATGTATTGCGGGGCGAGGGCAACGTAAACTTTACCCTCACCCGGCGCCGCAGCGATTTGCCTTGGAAGCTGCTGCGCTGGCGGGATGAATCCCAGTTCTAGGCCCTTGGCCAGGGTCGCGGCGCGGGCCTATCTTTGGGCGCAAGCCATGACGCGCGAACGCATCACAGATCCCTACCTCGTCGATCGGGACTTTGAGGCCCGACTGCGGCCTGCGTGCTTCGAGGAGTTTCTGGGACAGGAGCGGGTCGTAGCCAATCTGCGCGTTTTCGTAGAGGCTGCCCGGAGCCGGGGGGAGGCGTTGGATCACGTGCTGCTTGCCGGTCCCCCTGGGCTGGGCAAAACCACGCTGGCTTACCTGATCGCCCATGAGATGGGAACGCGTCTAGTGGTGAGCGCAGGACCCGTGCTGAGCAAACCAGCAGATTTAGCGGGCGTGCTCACAAACCTCGAGCCGGGCGACGTATTGCTGATCGATGAAATCCATCGGTTGTCTCCGCTCGTGGAGGAATACCTCTATACGGCCATGGAGGACTTTCGGCTTGACATCCTCATCGACTCCGGTCCTCATGCCCGCACGGTGCGCCTGCGGATAGCCCCTTTCACCTTGGTCGGCACCACGACGCGGGCCGGACTGCTTAGCGCGCCCTTAAGAAGCCGCTTTGGGATCCAGTTTCGACTTGAATACTATGCTATCGAAGTCCTCCAGCGCATCCTGAAACGCTCCGCCCACCTCTTAAGCGTAGAGCTGGAGGAATCGGGGGCCTTGGAGATCGCCCGCCGCAGCCGAGGCACCCCGCGCATCGCGAACCGATTGCTGCGTCGGGCGCGCGATTTCGCTCAAGTTTACGGAGATGGGCGCATCACGGCCCAGATCGCGCGGCATACACTGCGCGCCCTTGAAGTGGACGAAGAGGGGCTGGACGAAATGGACCAGCGGCTGCTTCGCACCCTGATCGAGCGCTTCGGCGGAGGGCCTGTGGGCCTAAACGCGCTGGCCGCCGTGCTCAGCGAAGATCCGGGCACCTTGGAGGAGGTCTACGAGCCCTACCTGCTCCAAGAGGGTTTTTTGGAGCGCACCCCACGCGGCCGGATCGCCACCGGCAAAGCTTACCGGCACTTTCGACTGCCCGTTCCCCCCAGCCGACAACCGGGGTTGTTTTCCCAATAAGCCGAGACCTTTGCATGCCCCCTATTGCTCGGGCGCATTCGGAGTATCTGGAGCGCCTGCAAACGCAACTGGAAGCCCACCTGCGCCGCAGCATCCCCGCCGGGGAACCGGAGCTGCTCTACGCCCCGGCGCATTACGTGCTCGAAGCCGGTGGTAAACGGCTTCGGCCCCTGCTTCTGCTGCTGGCCTGTGAGGCCTGCGGAGGGCGCGCCGAGCAAGCCCTGCCGGCCGCCGTGGCCATGGAGCTATTCCATACCTTCACGCTCGTTCACGACGACATCATGGACCGTTCCCCCACGCGCCGAGGCCGGCCCACAGTACATGTGCGCTGGGGATTGGAAGCGGCCATCCTGACCGGCGATCTGCTCATGGGCACAAGCTACTTTGAGCTCAGCCGGGTACCCGAAACCGACATCCGGCCTCTGCTGGCCTGCCTGCATGAGGTAATGCTCCGACTGTGCGAAGGCCAAACGCTCGACAAGCAGTTCGAGACGCGCCAGGATGTGTCCCCCCATGAATACTGGGACATGGTCGATCGTAAAACGGGCGCTCTGCTTGCGGGAGCTCTTGAGATTGGCGCTCGCCTCGGATCGGCCTCCGAGGCCCAGATCGTCCTATTTCGGGCCATCGGCCGGGCCCTCGGACGAGCCTTTCAGCTTCAAGACGACTGGTTGGATCTGGCCGCCGACCCCGAGAACTGGGGCAAGCCGATCGGACAAGACGTGCTAGAGGGGAAACGAACGTATTTGCTGCTTTCTGCGTTGGAGCGGGCCGCCGAAGAAGCCGATCGCAGACTGCTCCGACGCGTCTTGGCCCGACAAGCAACCCCTGAGGATGTACCCCGCGTGCGGGCGCTGTATGAACGCCTTGGGGTCTTCGAGGAAGTCCGCTCCCTCACGATAGGGTACTATGCAGAGGCCCAATCGGCTGTGCGGACGCTTCCCCCCTCGCAGGCTTCAGCCGCCCTGGAGGCGTTGCTGGACTCCCTCGTGGGACGCGTGCGTTAGGCGATAGCGTATCGGGACCGGCCTCGTAAAAGTACCGCTTCAAGCGGCGCTGCGCCTGCTGTTCGCGCCACCAGAGCAACGCGATGACCCCGTACGCGATAACTATGGCCATCCAATACCACATCGCATACCCCTTAACCCTCCCACAGGACTCTAACGTTCCCGACCCACGGGGAGGGCGCTACTTTTTTACTCGTACCGGAGCGCTTCGGCCGGCCAGATACGGCCGGCTCGCCAGGCGGGGTACCAAGCGGCTAGCAGACACAGCAGCCATGCTCCCAGAAGGATTATCCCAACGTCAAACCATTCCACGCGAACCGGATAGGCCTCCACCAGAAAGGCGTCCGCGCCTTTGAGCCGCACCAGCCCATAGCGAGCTTGGAGCTCACAGAGGCCCCAACCCAGGACCAGCCCGCATATCCCCCCTATGATTCCGATCCAGAGGCCCGCGTACAAGAAAAGACGCCGAACATCGCGCGCTGAGGCCCCCAGAGCCATAAGCAAGCCGATCTCGCGGCGCTTCTCCAGTACGAGCAAGGTGAGCGAGCCTAGAATGTTCAGAGCTGCCACCCCGATGATAAGGGACAGGATCAGATACGAGGCCCACTTTTCCAGCGCCATCACCTCATAGAGGGTGCGCTGCAGGTCATACCACGTCTCCACCCGAACCGGCGCATCGCCCAGGCGCGCCTCCAACCAGCGTTGCACCTCTCGGGCGCGATCCGGATCGCTTAGACGCATCTCGATACCGGAGGCCGCTCCCTCGGGAAAGCGCAGCAGGCTACGGGCCGCCTCCAGGGACGTGAACACGTGCGCTTGATCGAAAACGCGATAGATCTCATAGAGGCCCATCACCCGAAACGGACGCGGAGCCGGTAGCCCCAGGCGAGCAAGGGCCTCGGCGACCCCCGCTGTGCCGAGCAGGTGCACGGTATCGCCTCGGAAAAACCCCATCTCGGAAGCCAAACTCAGGCCCACCAACACAGGCGGTGGGGCGCCGGAGGGGGTCAGTAGACCCGCGGAAGCGGGTGCGCGCAGTCCGGGCCCGAGGTCTGGCGTAAGCCCCTGAGGCAGAGCCCGGGGATCTAAGCCGCGCACCAACACCACGCGGCCCGGACCCGAACCGTACAGCAGCAGGGCCTTCCCCTCTATGTATGGGCTCACCTGGCGCGCGTAGGGAGCCCCCTCGGCCAAAGCCCGCCAGCGCGCCACTTCCCGCAGATAAGGGCCTTGAGCGGGCACAAGGCGCACGTGTGGGTCAAAACTGAGCAGCAGATCGCGCACCAGGGTGTAAAAGCCGTTGAAAACGGACAAGACCACGATGAGCATCGTCACCCCGATCGCCACTCCCAGCACGGAGATGCCGCTTAGAACCGAAATGAAACGCCATCGGCGGGGGCTAAACAGATAACGGCGCGCTAGGAGGACCCGATAGTTCACGGATATTGCTCCCGAAGCGTGTCCACCACTACGCGCAAAAAGCGTACGCTCGGAGGTTCAATCCGGACGACCTTCAAGTGCAAAAAGGGGGGCAACTCCAGAGTGGGCACAAGCACCCCGGTGGTGTTGCGTCGCAGCTCCTCGTAATCGACATAGGCCACGAGGGCCCGCGTGGTGTCGGCGATCTCGAATTCCTCCAGCGGCACCCGAAACGTCACCCACAGCTGCTCGGGAATGAGCCGATACAGGGGCGCCGATTCGGGCCGGTTGCGCAGCTCAATCGAAACGCGGCGTGTGGCCTCCGTAAATTCCGCTACGCGCACCCGCAACAGAACACGCTCGGGCATAACGCGCACATGCGGACGCTCGGGATCGGTTGTCGTCAGCCAACGCTCCACAGAACGCGTCAAGCCCTCCAAACGCACCGGAGGAAGGCGCCAACTGCGCAGAGCTCGCACTAGAGAGGCGGGACCTGTCACGAGAACGGACTCCGGCTCTAGGCGCGGAGGCTCCAGGAGCCCCATACGAGGGTCGGTTTGCGCATACACTTCCACTTCCAGGGGCAAACGTTGCCTGAGAACCGGCTCCAGGGGAAACTCAAGCTCCCGCGGCCCAAACCGCACCGCCGTGACCGTTGGCGGCAAAGGGGGATGCCAACCCTGGGAGGCGAGCTGATCCAAGCGTATCCGCCCCGGCTGCACCTCGAGGCGCAATCGCGGACGCTTTAGGTAGAGCCGCAGTAGGTGCCAGCCCTCACCGCGAAACACCACTCGGACTCGATCCGGAGGGGGCTCTGCTGGGGCCCAACCTGAACCGGAGTACTCCAACTCCAAGGGCACCGAAAACTCGACCGTATAGTCCCGGTTAAGCCGAATCCCCAACCACAACAAGACGGCTAGAACCGAAGAAACCAGCACCGGCACCCACCGTCTCATCCCCCCAGAGGGGTCTTCGGGGTCCCGGGGACGAAGAGGCGCTCGTAGCTTATGCCACATGGCAAAAAGGGGGGAAGCCCGCGCTCACTCCCTGGCTAGGGTAGACCCCTGTGCATACGTGCCAATACGTTCGCACTCGGGACTTGGGGCCTGATGATCTTTTGTTACTTTGAAGCCCTCTTCGGATGGCTGTTCCGGATGTTATGGGCGGTATCGCGTCGATCCCTTGAGGGCCGGCCACCGTTGTAGAAGCGGGCTTCCGAATTTACGCTCCCCCGCCGGGCTTGTCAACGCACGCTCATCCGGGGACAATCGGAGGTTTCCCTGAGGCTCCCTTAGATCGTATTTTTCGGGAGCTTGCAACGCCCGCGGGGATTTGTGCACCGAGACGGCATGGAGCGCATCCGTAATTTCTGCATTATCGCCCACATCGATCACGGCAAGAGCACCCTAGCCGATCGGCTTCTAGAGTACACCGGGACGATCTCGGCCCGAGAGCGCGTAGAGCAAGTGCTAGACTCGATGGATTTGGAGCGCGAGCGAGGCATCACGATCAAAAGCCACCCGGTGCGCATGGAGTACATCACCCAGCAGGGGCAACATTACGTGCTCAACCTCATCGACACACCGGGACATGTGGATTTCGCCTATGAGGTCTCGCGCGCCCTTAAATCCTGCGAAGGGGCGCTTCTGGTGGTGGACGCCTCTCAGGGCGTGGAGGCACAGACGATCGCCAACCTGTATCAGGCCTTAGAGCATGATCTCGAGATCGTGCCCGTGTTAAATAAGATCGATCTGCCCAACGCCGAACCCGAACGTGTCACCCAGGAAATTCTAGACCTCATCGGAGGAAAGCCGGAGGAAATCCTGCGCGTGAGCGCCAAAACCGGTCAGGGGATCGAGGCCCTGCTGGAGGCTATTATCGCCCGCATCCCGCCCCCCCAGGGGGACCCGGAGGCCCCCTTAAAGGCGCTCATCTTTGACTCGGTATTTAACCCCTATCGGGGAGCCGTGGTCTACTGTCGCCTCTTTGACGGCACGCTGCGTCGCGGGGACCGGATCCGCTTCATGGCCACAGGCAAGGAGTATGTGGCCGAGGAGATCGGGGTACTGCGACTAGGCCATCAGCCCGTGGAGGAGCTGCGAGCCGGCGAGGTCGGCTACGTTATCGGCAACGTTAAGGAGCTTAAGGACGCCCGCGTGGGGGATACGATTACGCACGCCGAAAGGCCCGCCTCCGAACCCATCCCGGGGTTTCGACAGGTAAAGCCCATGGTGTACAGTGGCTTGTACCCAACGGCCTCGGAGGAGTTCGAGAACCTGCGAGCAGCCTTAGAGAAGCTGCAGCTGAATGACGCCGCACTACAGTTTATGCCAGAAACCTCCGCGGCTCTGGGCTTCGGCTTCCGGGCCGGCTTTCTAGGTTTGTTGCACATGGAAATCGTGCAGGAGCGCCTGGAGCGAGAATTCGGACTCGATATCATCACCACCGTGCCGAACGTCGAATACCGCGTCGTAAAACGCAACGGCCAAGTGGTGTTCGTCGATAACCCGGCCGAAATGCCCTCGGCTGGAGAGATCGATCACATCGAAGAACCGTACATCCGAGCTCAAATCATCACCCCCAGCTGCTACATCGGCCCCATCATGCAGTTGTGTCAAGAGCGGCGTGGGCTTTATGTGAACACGCACTACTTGTCCCCGGAACGGGCCGATCTTACTTACGAGCTACCCTTGGCCGAGGTGATCTTTGACTTCTACGATAAGCTCAAATCCATCTCTCGGGGATACGCCTCCTTCGACTACGAGCTATTGGAGTACCGGGAGTCCGATTTGGTCAAGCTCGACATCCTGCTTAACGGCGAGCCGGTGGATGCGCTCTCCACGATCGTGCACCGATCCAAGGCCTACGAATGGGGCCGCCGCCTGTGCCAGCGCCTTAAAGAGCTCATCCCCAGACAACAATTCGAGGTGGCCGTACAGGCGGCCATCGGCTCACGGGTGATCGCACGAGAGACGATCAAGCCCCTTCGCAAAAACGTGCTGGCCAAATGCTACGGTGGGGATGTGACGCGTAAACGCAAGCTGCTGGAGAAACAAAAAGAGGGCAAGAAACGACTAAAGCAAATCGGGCGTGTCGAGGTACCCCAAGAGGCCTTTTTGGCCGTGCTCTCCATGGAAAGTCCCACTAAGTAGCCGGAGCAACTTCCCATGCGGCAAACGATCGGTTGGCTGTGGCTGATCTTGGGGCTGTGCCCTTTCCCCTCCGCCGGCCAAACGCAGAACATAGAGGGGCTGCTGCGAAGCATGCAGTGGCAGAAGATCCCCGTAGAGGCCCGATCCGAGTACAACCGCCGCTGGTTGGAGGCATACGAGATGTCCGGCGAGGGTTTCTATGAGCGCACGGCCCTTGATACGATGCGCACCCTCGAGATCCGGGCCCGACTGGAGGCCGTCTTCGGCCCCCCTACGCAGACGATCATCGAAATTCTGCGCGAGCGGGGCTCTGTGCGGGCTCCCCTGTATGTGCAGTTTGAGTACTGGTTCATGGTGGATGGGGCAATTCCGATAGTGCTGCTCGACGTAGATGGCCCCTTCGGACGGGGGCTCGTCTACGGAGGCCTGCTAGCCCACGTAGACCGACAGCGCGAGATCAAACGCGAGCTCGTGCGGCTTCTGTTGGAGGCCCAACCCGCCCCGTACGTAGATTATTATTACAGCCCGGAGCGACGCCGGTGGTACCGGGTCGGATACGACGGGCAACGCTACTTTATCGAGCCTACCGGCTACCCAAGCCGCCTGGAACGCCCGCAGTTGCAGTGAAACCCAACCCCAAAGGACCGAGCACCTTGGCCCTTTCCACCTCCACAGCTACGCGCCGCCCCGTCCCGCAACCCTCAGAACGGCCTTGGTGGCGTCTCATGAAACGTTTGCGTCTGCGCAAGAAGCCTCGCCCTCCCAGAAGCAAGCTGCGCGAATGGATCGATGCGCTACTGTTCGCGCTCGTGGCGGCGCTGCTGATTCGGACGTTCTTGCTGGAGGCCTTTCGCATCCCCACCCCCTCAATGGAGAAAAGCCTTCTTGTAGGGGATTTTCTGCTCGTAAGCAAGCTCCATTACGGAGCGCGCACCCCGATCACCCTGGGGGTGCCCTTTACGGACCTCTACATTCCGGGTCTAGAGTTACCCTTTGTGCGCCTGCCGGGCTTTACCCAGGTAAAACGCAACGACGTGATCGTGTTCAACTACCCGCGCCTGGATGCGCCGATCGACCGCAAACCCCATTACATCAAGCGAGCCGTGGGCCTGCCTGGGGACACCCTGGAGATCCGACAGAAACAGGTCTACATCAACGGCCACCCCCTGGAGAACCCGCCCGGCATGCAATGGCACTGGTGGCTTACGCTCGATGAGCGCATACGCATCTCCACTATTCGGCTTGAAGAGCTCGGCGTGCAGCAGCTGCGCCTGATCGGCAACCGCCTGCTGGTCAACGCCACGCAAAAGGCCATTGAAGAGGTCCGCACCTGGCCCGGGGTGCTCGCTGTGGAGCCAGAGGTCTTTCCCGCCGGAGACGGCCGCTTCGCCTTTGATACGTTTCCGGAGGGGATGGGGTACAACCGCGATAACTTTGGCCCCCTGTGGATCCCCGCCAAAGGCGCCTCCATCGCCCTTACGGAGGACACCTACCGGCGTTATGCGTGGACGATCAACCGCTACGAAGGGCATCGGCTGGAGCGCGGACCCGACGGGGTCTTTTTGCTTGATGGACAACCGGCTACGCAGTACACGTTTCGGCAGAACTACTACTTCGTTATGGGCGATAATCGAGACGATTCCGAGGATAGCCGGTTCTGGGGCTTTGTGCCCGAGGATCATCTGGTGGGCAGGGCGTTGGTTATCTACTTCTCTTGGGATACGGACCGCAACCTGCCCCGTCTGGGGCGCATGCTGTACTTTATCCGATGAGTCGCCGCCGGCTGTTCCTGCTCAAAGTACAAGGCCGCGTCAAGATCCCGGACTACGTGCAAGTCCGGGATGAACGGCAAAGCTTACTGGCTTATTTCCGCGCCGATCGGCCCGAGCAAGGCCTAGAGCGCGTGCCGAACCTGAGCCCAGAAGCCAAAGCGCGCTTGGCCACTCTCATCCGCACACTGCCCTACGGAAAGCTCGTAGAGGTGGAACTATAACGACGAACCCCTGAGCGGGGGGAGACCCGCGATGGACATCCGGCCCCAACGGATCACTTACCACCGCGCCGAGCGTAAGCTAGAGATCCACTTCTCCGATGGCGCCACGTTCACCTATACGGCCGAGTACCTGCGCGTCTACTCCCCATCGGCAGAGGTCAAGGGGCATGGCCCCGGCCAAGAGGTGCTTCAGGTGGGCAAGGAGGACGTCGAGATCGTGGATTTACACCCCGTCGGACACTACGCCGTGCGGATTTTCTTTAGCGACGGCCATGATTCGGGCATTTACACCTGGGAGTACCTCTACGCGTTGGGCCGGGAGCAAGATCGCTATTGGGCCGACTACCTCAGACGGCTTGCCGAAGCCGGCTATGCGCGGCGCCCTCCGTAGGGCAGAGCCCACGCATAGGGAACCGGATCGGCCCGCTCAGGCCCCCTTTGCCTCCCAGTCCCGAGATTGTAGGGCAGGCTGATCCGGTTCCGCAAATGCGCTTCAGTTGGTCGCTTCGAATTTGGCGTCCGAGAGAATCATGTCCACGTTGATCGTCACGACCTCGCTTAGCTTGAGCAGCAGCACTTGAGGCCGCTGGATGCCGTAATCGACATACTTAATCGGGAACTCCGCCACCACGCGCAGCAGGTTTCCGGGAAGCCGGGACCGCGTGGCCTCCGAGGCCGCCATGTAGGTGATGCGCGCCCTGAGCTGCTCTCGGCGCCTTTGCCCGTGTAGCTCAAAGGTGCCTTCGATGAGGAGTTCGGCCGTCTCCCCGTCTCGAAGCGCGTTCTTGGAGGCCGACACGATCCGATCCAAGGTGAAGCGGATCTGGGGATACTTGGCCGTCTCCAGGTAGTTCTCCCGCAGGTGCTGATCACGCAGCTCGATTCCGGTCTTGAAGGCCTCCGCATCTACGATGAACTCCGCGGCCGCGGGCCGGCCGGTGATATTCTGGGGATCAAACCGGAAAGAGCCGCGCAGCGTGTTGTTCGTGCCCACGATCGTCTCCAGCGGGGCCTCGCTTTTGAACGTGAGCACGTTGCGCCGATCGTTGGGCGCCGTGCGAAACTCTACCTGCGCTCGAAGGGTCGACGTGACCGCCAACAGAAGACCCAGCAGGGTCAACAGCCTGAACTTCATCGCGCACCTCCTTCGCTTTGGTGTTGCAAGTACACCCTACGGCTTGGCGGCTTGTTCCCAGGCCTGTAACCAGGCGCCCCAGTCGGGCCAGGGGCGCCGGTTCTGCAGCCAGTAATCGAACCAGTCCAGCTCGGCTAGCATCTTGATGAACTGATATTTGGGCCGCGTAATGCCGTGCCCCATGCCGGGGTAGATGAAAAACTCGACCGGCACGCCCAACTTTTTCAGCGCCATGTAGAGTTCCTGCCCTTGCGGCAGGGGGATGCGCTCGTCCTCCTCTCCAAAGTGGATCAGCGTGGGCGTGCGGGCGCGGCGGATGTAGCGAAGCGGGGAGACCTCCAGGTAGTGGTCCCAGCGCTCATAGGGCGTCCCTTGAAAGTAAAACTCGCGCGTAAACTGCACGTCCGTCTGCGCATACAGGGAGATCCAGTTTACGGCCCCCGCGCCGGTGGAGATGGCCCGGAAGCGATCCGTGGACACGAGGGCCCAGTTCGACCAATGCCCGCCGGCGCTCCAACCCATGATGCCCAGCCGCTCCGGATCGGCCCAGCCGCGCTGGATGAGCGTGTCGATGCCGGTCATGATGTCGTCGAAGGCCTGCCGAAAGTAGTCCCCGGCGATCTGCCTGCGGAAGCGCTCCCCGTAATGCGAAGAGCCCCTGTAGTTGGGCATAAAAACAAGATATCCACGCGCGGCCCAAACGTGCACGAAATTGCTCCAGGATCCCGGAAACGAAAGCGTATAGGCCGAGGCGGGGCCTCCGTGGATTTGCGCGATAAGCGGATAACGCCGCCCGGGCTGAAAGTCCAAGGGCTTGACCACCAGCCCCTCGACCATCTGCCCGTCGGTGCTTTTCCAGCGCAGCACCTCAACTGAGGCCAGCCGCCAGTTGCGAGCCTCCGGATTAGCATCCGAAAGCCGCACCCAGCGATCCCGGCGCCCAAGCTCCTGCAAGCGCGCCGCATACCAATCAGGGGGGGTTTGCGGATCGCTGTAGCGGATCAGGATCTGACCGCTGGCCTCATCGCGCACCCCGGTGATCGTGGCTTCTAGGTTTGTCTCCCGCCGCGCGGGGCCGCCCTCCGCGGAAACGGAGAACAGGTTCTCTCGAACCCCCTCGCCGGCCGTAAAATAAAGACGCCGGCCATCCGGGCTCCAAAAGGCCAAGTCGGCGTCGTAGGGGAAGTCCTCAGGCAAGGCGCGCAGCCAGCGTCCAGAGGGCAGCTCAAAGAGATGGAGCTTGCCTTCATCGTAAAGGGCGAAGTTCCGAGGGGCCTGGACAGCAAGATAGCGCCCGTCGGGGGAGAAGCTGGGGTTGGACTCCGAGACCCGGTTTGTGGTGAGCCGCTGCATGCGGCGTTCCGATAGCTCCACCAGAAAAAGCTCCGTATCTACGGGCGGCTCCACGTAGCGGTCGGCCGCGACGGCCAAGACGGCCGCATAACGGCCATCTTGAGAAAGCCGAAACTGCACGATGCGCCACGGTCCTTCGGTGACGCGCTCGGGCTCGCCTTCCGGAACAGGTACGCGCCATAGGTGCCGGGGCGGCTCGGGCTCGTCCATGCGACGCACGTCAAAGCCCTGTTCGCGTCTCCGAATCTGGACGGGATCCAAGGTGTCGGCCACAAGCACGTACACAAACCGGCCGTCGGCGCTCCAGGCTAATTGCTCGACCGCAGCGGAAAAGCGCGTGCGGACCTCCGCGCGACCCGTGCTGAGCTCGTAGAGGTAGAGCTGACGCCGATTGCGATCCCCACCCGTGTAGGCCACGTACCGGCCCCGGGGATCGACCCGATACACGCCGATGCCGTCGCGCTCGTTGGTCAGCCGCTGCGCTTCGCCTCCGTCCAGGGCCATGCGGTATAGCTGCGGACGTCCCTCCCGGTTGGAGACAAAAAAGAAGCTCCGACTGTCGGGGTGCCAGGCGGGCTGCGATTCCGAGTGGTCTTCAGTAAACGTCATGCGCCGAGTCGGGCCTCCGGATAAGGAGACCAGGTACAGATCCGTATATCGTTCACCTCTGCCCCAGTTTAGCTGCTGGAGGGCGAATACGGCCCATCGGCCGTCGGGCGAACACACGGGCGTTTCGGCTGTGCGCAGGGCCACCACGTCGCGCACCTCCATAGGACGCAACTGGCTCCACGAAGAGGCGCTCACCCAGAGCACCAGAAGCCCCGGCAGCAAGCCGCGTATCGCCATCATGAGGCGTTCCTCCTGCACAAAAGCTCGTCTTAAATAGCGACGTCCGAAGCCATTAAGGCAAAGCAGAAAGGCCCTTTCACAGGGGGAGGAGAACAATCGCCCGGACTGGAAGCGAGGGGGGTCTTGACGCCAGGGTCTGGTTGTGCTTTTTTACGACCCAGTATGTCCTGTAACCGGGAATCGCCGGCGCAGATCGAATCCGTTGGCCTTGAGGCGCTTGCGCTCATCCGGGACCTCAACTGGCGGATATTCGGCGAAGAGCGCATCATCAACCGCTTTGATCGGCCCGATCTGTGCATGCTGTTAGCCCGCGTAGACGGGCTTCCAGTGGGCTTCAAGATCGGCTATGGGGAGTCGCGGGAGGTCTTTTACAGCGCCAAAGGCGGGGTCCTAGAGGGCTATCGCCGCAGGGGCATCGCGCGCGCCATGCTATATGAGATGATGCAGCTGGCGCGCCGCCGGGGCTATAGGGTCTTCGCCTACGATTCCTTCCCTAATCGCTATCCCGCCATGGTCATCCTGGGGCTTGTGGAGGGCTTTCGGGTGGTGGAGGTGCGTTGGAACCCGGATTTTCGGGACTTTAAGATGCGCTTTGAGAAGGCCTTATAGGCCCTCGGCCTCCACGATGCGGCCGCCTTGATACTGCAGAACCTGCACCAGGCTGTTGATGTTGCCATATCGGAAGTCGAGCGCAAGCCGCATCCCCCGAAAAGGCCCGGTCCGGACCAGCACAGCGCGCACCGGTTCTGCCGGCGCGCGCGCCGCCAGAGCCTGCGCCAGCCACTTGCCCAGATCGTATCCGGTCAAGGCCAGAGGGCCCGGCTCTTCGCCAAATCGGGCGCGAAAGGCGGATCGGAAAGCCGTATAAGCGGGCCCACGGGCTTCGGGGAGCCCTTCGGCCGTGTAGGTTACCCGAAACAGGGCAAGCCGGCTCCAGCTGGAGCGCAACTCATGCCAGGCCGGCCCGCCCAGGATGCGGGGCGGCCGGTAGCCCAACTCATCAAAGCGGCCCAGGATATTCTCGATCGCGTTCTCCGTATCCTCTCCGGCCAGGGCGATATACAGGGCCTCGGGCGCAACGGCGCGCAGCTGCTCTACAAGTCCAGCCGTTACGCGCTGTCGGCTCGCGCTCAGAGGCTGACGCAGCACGATCGTCCCGCCAGAGGCTTCGAATTCGGTCGCAAATACGTCGGCCAACCAGGCCTCACGTTCCGATGGCCGGAAAAGCACGGCCACCCGACGCAGCCGGAGCCGCTCAGCAGCGAAACGGGCCATAGCGCGCGCGTGCGCAGAGGCCGGCGGATTCACCTGAAAAACCCATTGCCGCTCATCGACAAGCTGCTCCTCGTTGGCAAGGGGCAGCACCAGGGGTACGCGCGCCTCTTCGGCTACGTCCACCACTTCGGCGGCCTCGCGGCTGTACAGGGGTCCCACGACCAGGTCCACGCTCTCTGGCCCCAGAAGCTCCTGTAGGGCGCTCTGGATCGTCCCTTCCGGAGAGGCGGCGTCCCGGAAAAGCAGCTGAATGGGCCGATCGGGCCGGGCCCGGTTGTGCTCCTCTACGGCCAGCCTTAAGCCCGCCAGCAGCTCACGGCTGTAGCGCCTATCCGGATCCCTTCCTCGCCCTATGGGCAGCAAGACCCCGACCCGATAGGGAGCACTTGGGACCGCGTCCTCAGACGGCAACAGGCGCCGCATCTTAAGAGCCGCCTCTAACTCCGCGTAGCGCTCCCGCAGGGCGTTCGGGGGGGGGCGCAGGGCTTCCAGGCGCCGCAGGGCCTCTTCGAAGCGCAGGCTGTTGGCCTCGCGTTGCGCTGCGGCCAAGCGCAAGGCGGCCCCTAGTACGGGATCTGAGGCCTGAGCCGCTATCGAATCGAGTTCCCGCACACCCAAGACCGCGCACAAGGCCCAGAAGCGCTCCTCCGACTGCGCCCTGAGCCCGTCCTCGGCCAGCTGCCAAGCCCGGAAGAGGGCCTCTAGGGCGCGTCCTTCCTCGTGCAAGGCCCAATACGTGTATCCCAGGCTCCACAGGGCCTCGGGCGCGTAACGAGAGCCCGGATGCGCCCGCACGAAGGCCTCAAGCCACTGGGCAGCAGGCCGATATTGGCGCAGGGCGACCAGGGCGCGGCCGGCCATGAGCCCGGCGGCCGTGGTGCGGGGATGTGAGCCCTGTCGGTAGAGGGCCTCAAAGCGCCCGAAGGCCTCCGGGTAGCGGCCCAAGCGAAACTCCTCTAGAGCACGCACGAAAAGCGACTCAGGCGCCGCCGCATCGGTTTGGGCCGCAACCGGCCATGCTAAGGCCCCCACTAGACAGAGCGCGACAAGAGGCTGCGCGCGCATCTACGCCTTTATTCCCACTCGATCGTGGCCGGCGGCTTGGAGGTGACGTCGTAGACCACCCGGTTGACGCCCGGCACCTCGCCCGTGATGCGGGTGGAGACGTGCGCCAGGAACTCATGCGGCAGCCGGGCCCAATCGGCCGTCATACCGTCAACGCTCGTTACGGCCCGCAGAGCGATCAGGTGTTCATAGGTACGTCCATCTCCCATGACACCCACGGTCTGAACAGGCACGAAAACGGCGAAGGCCTGCCAGACGCGCTCATAAAGCCCCCAAAGGCGCAGCTCCTCGATGAAGATGGCATCAGCCCGGCGCAACAGCTCCAGACGCTCTTGGGTCACCTCCCCCAGTATCCGCACGGCCAAACCAGGCCCGGGGAACGGATGCCGTCCCAGGATCTCCTCGGGCACCCCCAAGGTGCGGCCCACGGCGCGGACTTCATCCTTGAAAAGCTCCCGAAACGGCTCCAGAAGCCGCAAGCGCATGCACTCGGGCAGCCCTCCCACGTTATGGTGCGTTTTGATGGTGGCCGAGGGGCCCCGAAACGCGGTGCTTTCGATCACATCCGGATACAGGGTGCCCTGGGCCAAGAACGTTACGGGATGGCCCAATTCGGCAATGGCCCGTTCGAAGACCTCGATGAAGGTACGCCCGATCACCCGCCGCTTGGTCTCGGGGTCCAGGACGCCCCGGAGCCGCTCCAGAAACGGCGCTTGCGCCTCAACGTGATGCAGCGGAATGCGGAAATGCTCCCGAAAGGTGCGCACGACCTGTTCGGCCTCCCCCAGGCGCAGCAGGCCGTTGTCGACAAATACGCAATGAAGCCGATCCCCAATGGCCCGATGCAGCAGCACAGCCGCCACGGTCGAATCCACCCCTCCGCTCAAAGCCAGGACGACGTGTTCGTCTCGTTGCACCTCCTGCCGGATGCGCGCGATCGCGGCCTCCACAAAGGCCTCTGGGGTCCAGAGGCCTCGACAGCCGCAGATACGGCGTACGAAGTTCTCCAGGATCTGAGACCCGTACTCCGTGTGCGCGACCTCGGGGTGAAACTGCACCCCGTAGATGGCCCTTGTACGGCTGCGTATGGCAGCCACGGGGGCGCCGGCCGTGTGGGCAAGCACCTCGAACTCCTCGGGCAGTGCCGTCAGGTGATCGCTGTGGCTCATCCAGACCGTGAAGCGATCGGGCAGGCCTTCAAAGAGCCCGTTGGGATTATCTAGGATGAGTTCGGCTCGGCCAAATTCGCGCCGATGAGCGCGCTCTACGCGCCCTCCTAAGGCTTGAGCCAGCGCCTGAAGCCCATAACAGATGCCCAGAACCGGAACGCCGAGCTCGAGCAACTCGGGCTCCAGCTGCGGCGCTCCGGGGTCATATACGCTCATGGGACCACCGGAGAGCACAATGCCCTTCGGACGCAGGGCCCGAATCTCGGCCGCGGAGAGCGTGCAGGGGTGTATTTCGCAATAGACCCGGGCCTCTCGAATGCGCCGGGCGATGAGTTGGGTATACTGCGAACCGTAGTCCAAGATAAGAATCTTCTCGTCGTGGGGATCGGAGCCGAGCATGGGATCGCAAAAACGCAAGGTTACGCGCAAAGTTGCGTTCCGTCCCGGAGCCGGTGCAAGCTTTGCCTTGGCTCAGGACAGCGCGCGCAGGGCCTCCACGAAGCGGTCCATCTCCTCGCGCGAGCGCTTCTCCGTTACGGCCACAAGCAAACCGGGCTCGCCCCACCGATCCAGGGGTACGCCCGCTAGAAAGCCCTGTTCCAGCAGACGCTCCACGACCTCGGAGGCGGCTCGGGGAGTACGCACGACGAACTCCCGGAAAAACGGCCCCGGATACAGCAGCCCGTAACCGGGAAGCTCTTCGATGCGCCGAGCCAAGTAATGGGCGCGATGATAGCATTGCTCGGCCACCTCGCGCAGCCCCTCCTTGCCCAGAAGGGCCATGTAAATGGTGGCCGCTAGGGCCATAAGCCCCTGGTTGGTGCAGATGTTCGATGTGGCCTTATCGCGCCGGATGTGTTGCTCGCGGGTTTGCAGCGTAAGGACAAAGGCGCGCTCCCCGCACGCATCCACAGTCATGCCCACCAGCCTGCCGGGGAGCTTACGCAGCAAAGCGGCCTTGGCCGCAAAGAGCCCCAGATAAGGCCCCCCGAAGTTTAAGGGGATGCCCAGGGGTTGTCCCTCACCCACCACAATGTCGGCCCCGTAAAAGCCCGGAGCTTCTAAAAGGCCCAGCGATATGGGATCGGCTACGACGATGTATAGGCGCTGGGGATCGGCGTGCGCGATGCGCTCGATCAGGCGCACCTCCTCCAAAAGCCCGTAAAAATTGGGCTGCTGCACCACGACGGCGGCCACGGAGGCGTCGACCAGCTCCTCTAAGGCCTTAAGGTCCGTTCGCCCCTCCTGCAGGGGGGCCTGCAGGAGCTCAATGCCTTGGCCATAGCCGTAGGTGCGCACCACTTCCAGATACAAGGGATGCACCTTGCCGGCGATCACCACGCGCGATCGGCCCGTGTGCCCGCAGGCCAGCAGGACGGCTTCGGCCAGGGCGCTGGCTCCATCGTACATGGAGGCGTTGGCCACGTCCATGCCCGTAAGCCTACAGAGCATGGTCTGAAACTCGTAGATGGCCTGCAGCGTGCCCTGGGATACTTCGCCTTGATAGGGCGTATAGGCCGTGTAGAACTCCGAGCGGCATAGCAAAGCCCCGATGGCGGCTGGGATGATGTGGTCGTAGGCGCCGGCGCCCGCAAAGCAGATCAGCTGCTCGGCCCCGAGGTTTTGCTCCGAAAGGCCCGTGACGAGCCGGCTCACCTCCCACTCCGAGAGCGCGGGCGGAAGCCGGAGGGGCTCCCGAAGCCGAAGGGCCTCGGGTATGGGCTCCAGCAGCTCCTCGAAATCGGCCACTCCGATGGCCTGCAGCATCTGCCGGCGGTCTTCTTCGGTATGGGGCACGAACACCATCAGCTCACCCCGATCATGGCTTTGTAGGCTTCGGCATCCAGCAAGAGTTCCAGCTGCGCCACGTCGCGCGGCCGGATGCGCACCAACCATCCCGCCCCGTACGGGTCGCGGTTGAGCAGGCTCGGATCGCGCAGCACGGCCTCGTTGTGTTCCAAAATCTCTCCGGCCACGGGAAGGTAAAGCTCAGAAACGGTTTTGACGGCCTCCACGGTTCCGAAGACCGCGTTTTGCTCCAGCGCCGTTCCCACGGCTTGGAGCTCCACGAAGACGATGTCGCCCAGTTCGCTTTGGGCGAAATCCGTAATGCCCACCACGGCCGTTCCATCGGACTCCAGCCGGATCCACTCGTGTTCGCGCGTATAGCGCAGCTCCGCCGGAAAATGCATAGCCAGCTTCCCCCTTTTTATCCGGCAGCCTGTGCCGGCTCAGGCGATAAATCGAAGCTTTCAAGGAACTTCGTAGTAAAGTCCCCGGCGCGAAAGCGGGTATCCTGCATCAGACGCCGGTGAAACGGGATGGTCGTATGCACCCCTTCGATGATGAATTCCTCTAAAGCCCGCTCCATCTTGGCGATGGCCTCTTGTCGCGTCTTGCCTCGCACGATGAGCTTGGCGATCATGGAGTCGTAATACGGGGGGATGACGTAGCCCGCGTAGGCGTGCGTATCGACGCGCACCCCGTGGCCGCCCGGCATATGGAAGGCGCTGATGCGCCCCGGAGAGGGCCGAAACCCGTTAAAGGGGTCTTCGGCATTGATCCGACACTCGATCGCATGTCCGCGGAGTTCGGGAATGTCGGGGCTGATGCGCTCCCCCATGGCGATGAGGATCTGCTCGCGCACGATATCGCGATCGGTGACCTCCTCCGTTACCGGGTGCTCGACTTGGATGCGGGTGTTCATCTCCATGAAGTAGAAGCGCCCGTCTTTGTCCACGAGGAATTCGATCGTGCCCGCCCCCTCGTAGCCCACGGCGGCGGCCCCGCGCACGGCTGCCTCTCCCATGCGGGCTCGAAGCTCCGGGGTCATGATCGGAGAGGGGGCCTCCTCGACCAGCTTCTGATGACGACGTTGAATAGAGCAGTCCCGCTCGCCCAAGTGGATAACGGTTCCATATTGATCGCCCAGGACCTGCACCTCAATGTGGCGTGGGCTTTCCAGGTATTTCTCCAGATACACGGACGGATCTCCGAAGGCGGCCTCGGCCTCGGCGCGGGCCAGGTTGAACTGCGGAATGAAGTCCTCCCGCTCCCAAACCACGCGCATGCCGCGCCCGCCACCGCCGGCTGCGGCCTTGATGATCACGGGAAAGCCGATCTCTTGCGCGATGCGAAACGCCTCCAGCGGATCTTCGATCGTGCCCTCCGATCCCGGGATTGTGGGCACCCCGGCCGAGCGCATGGTGCGTTTGGCCTCGGCCTTGTCGCCCATGCGCCGAATAGCCTCGGGGCTAGGCCCGATGAACTTGATGCCGTGCTCGGCGCAGATGGCGGCGAACTGGGCGTTTTCGGCCAAAAACCCGTAACCGGGATGGATCGCGTCGGCGTTCGTCACCTCGGCGGCCGCGATCAGGCGCGGGATCTTCAGATACGACTCCTTGCTGGGGCCCGGGCCGATGCAGACGGCCTCATCGGCGAACTTTACGTGCAAGCTGTCCCGATCGGCCGTCGAGTAGACGGCTACGGTGCGAATCCCCATTTCCTTGCAGGTGCGGATGATGCGCAGCGCGATCTCGCCGCGGTTGGCGATGAGGATCTTGCGGAACATGGACTCCCTTCAGGTGGGCTCAAGCAGAAACAGGAGCTGATCGTACTCGACGGGCTGGGCGTTTTCGACCAAGATCTTCACGATCCGGCCCGAGATGTCGCTTGGGATCTCGTTCATGATCTTCATGGCCTCGATAATGCAGAGCGTCTGCCCGGCTGAGACCACATCCCCCACTTGCACAAAGGGGGGCTTATCCGGAGCGGGGGCCCGGTAAAAGGTGCCCACGATCGGGGATCGGATCTCATGAAGCTTTTTGCCCGCCTCCGCCTCTGGAGCGGGCGCTTCAGCCTGAGGGGGGGGCTTCTCAGGCGCCACGGGCTGAGCCGCAGGCGCCGGGGGCGCCGAGGCGGGAGCGGAAGGGGGCATCCACCAGACCTGCGGAGGGCCGTTTAGAGGCTCCGGAGCGCTCTGCTTGCGCACCGCGATCCGAAACCCTCCCTCCTCGATCTCCACTTCGGCTACTTGGCTGGACTCGACCAGTCTGAGAATCTGGCGGATCAGCTTAAGGTCCATGATGCGCCTCCGGCCGGGCTAGCTCTGACGCACGCGCTCGATGTAGGTCCGCGTCTCCGTGTTTACGCGAATCACATCGCCCACCTCAACAAAGAGCGGCACCTGCACTACGGCTCCGGACTCCAGCCGAGCCGGCTTGGTGCCGCCCGTGGCCGTATCGCCCCGCACGCCGGGGTCCGTCTCGACGACCTTGAGCTCCACGTGCACGGGCAGTTCCACCAGGACCGGAGTCTCGGTTTCCGCGTGCACGAGCACCTCGGCCATCCCCCCTTCCTTTAAAAACTCCCGTCCTTGAACCAGCTCAGCAGGCACCACGATCTGCTCGTAGCTTTCCAAGTTCATAAAATGCAGCCCCAGGTCGTCTTCGTAGAGGAACTGATGGGGCCGCCGTTCGACCCGAGCCGTCTCCACGCGTTCCCCGGCCCGAAAAGTGCGATCCACGACTCGGCCCGTTTTGACGTGCTTCAGCGTGGTGCGCACAAAGGCCCCCCCCTTGCCGGGTTTGACGTGCATAAATTCCACGATAGTGTACAGCTCCCCGTCCAGGACCAGGGTCATGCCATTACGAAAATCAGCGGTGGTGGCCATACGCAACAGCACCGACTTGATACAGGACAGGTACAAAAAACGCCCGGCGCCTTCAGCACACGGGTCAAACTAAATATATGACGAGGCTTTGGCTCGGCGCAAACCGCACCCGTCTCCGACGGGAGGCTTTCTTTTCTCCCCCTCATTGCGTATCTTGGGCCGCCTTAGGCGAAGCAGCTGAGCCGCGCAAAGCTTATGGATTTCTCCGACAGTAATCGACCTCAGGCTGCAGCACCGCAACCGGATCGGTTGCGAGGCGTGCCCGGCACAGCCCTGCCCATCTTGCCCTGAGCCTTTCGGGCCTCCGGGGGCTGTCGAGCACGCCTCTCTAGCCCCTAGGAGGCTTGTAGATGTCGCGGATTCTTGTACGCCACCCGCATGCCGGGTCCAAACGGATCCCGAGGAGGACACGTCCATGCTAAGGGAGCTTCTGGGCCCCGAAATTCAACTCTTGTTGCAGCAGCGCCGGCTAGCCGAGGTGCGAGACACCGTGGTCGAGTGGGAGCCGCCGGAGGTGGCGCGTCTGGTCGAAGCCTTACCTCCGGAGGAGCGGATCGTGCTCTTTCGGCTGCTGCCCCGCGCCCAAGCCGCGGACGTGTTCGCCTACTTAAGCTCAGAGCTACAACAGGAGCTGCTGGCGCAGCTGACCAGCGACCGGATCCGCACCCTGCTGGAGGAGCTTGACCCGGACGATCGCACAGCTCTTTTTGAGGAGCTGCCCGGTCAGGTCACCCAACGGCTGCTGAATCTGCTCTCGGCCGAAGAGCGCCAAGAAGCCCTGCGCCTGCTGGGCTATCCAGAGGGCTCCGTCGGCCGACTCATGACCCCGGACTACGTGGCCGTACGGCCCCATTGGACCGTGGATCAGGCGCTGCGCCACATCCGACGCATGGCCCGACGGGCGGAGACGATCAACACGGTGTACGTCGTAGACGAGGGGTGGAAGCTGCTGGATGAGATCCCGCTGCAGAAACTCATCCTGGCCGATCCTGAGACCCTTGTGCGGTCCCTGCTGGACTATCGGGCGGTCGCCCTGCGCACCACGGACAGCCAAGAGCAGGCCGTTGCGCTCATGCGCGAATACGACCGCACCGCGCTCCCGGTGGTCGATCAAGAAGGGGTGCTCGTGGGGATCGTGACCGTAGACGACGTTCTGGATGTAGCCGTAGAAGAAGCCACCGAGGACATCCAAAAGTTCGGGGGTATGGAGGCGCTCGATACCCCCTACATGGCCACCCCGTTTGGGGAAATGGTTAAGAAGCGGGCCGGATGGCTATCTGTGCTTTTTATCAGCGAAATGTTTACCGCCTCGGCTATGGCCGTTTTCGAACACGCCATTGAGCGCGTCGTGCTGTTGGCTTTCTTTGTGCCTTTGGTGATCGCCAGCGGAGGCAATAGCGGCTCTCAGGCGGCCACGCTCGTCATTCGCGCTATGGCTCTAGGCGAGATCACGCTGCGGGATTGGTGGCGCGTTATCCGACGCGAGCTGCTATCCGGCTTGTCCTTGGGTTCTATTTTGGGGGCGATCGGATTTCTGCGGGTTGTCGCGTGGGAGTTCTTGTTTGATCTATACGGACCCCGGTGGATACCCCTTGCCTTCACCGTGGGGGTGGCCTTGATCGGGATCGTGCTCTGGGGCACCCTGATCGGCTCCATGTTGCCGTTCGTTTTGCGTCGGCTGGGCTTCGATCCGGCCGCCTCTTCGGCGCCTTTCGTGGCCACGCTTGTGGACGTGACCGGTATCGTGATCTACTTTACCGTGGCCTCTTGGTTCTTTGGTCTGTAATGGTCTCCTGTTAAGCAAATAGCGGCACCGTCTTTGTGGTGGCATCCGATTGCACAAGGGCCCTATCTTTACTGCGATGGATAGCCGCAACCGCATATCGCTTTACGACACAAACCCCTACCTGCAGCACCGCGCGTATCTGCGCCAGGCGCTTCTGGAGGCCTGGTTTGTGACGATGTACATCGAAGAGCAAACCGTGCCTCGCGTGCAGGTAGAAGCCTTGGTGGAGACCTTTCTGGAAGCCCGAGCCGCAGAGGGGCGCTTTACCTCCGCCCCCACCCCCGCGACCTGCTCGTAAAGCCTATCCCACCAGCTCCCGGTACCGATCCGCCTGCCGTTCGATAGCGGCGCGGATAAGCCTTTGCAAGGCCTCCATGCGGCCTTGATCGGCTTGACGGAGCGCCTCGATGTAGGCGCGCCGCAAATCACCCTCTCGGACGTATAATACGACGGGGGGACCCCCACAGCGAAGCGAGATCAGATCGCTGACCAGACGCGCGGTGCGGCCGTTCCCGTTTCGGAAGGGGTGAATAAAGGTGAGCCGATGGTGGATCTCTGCGATCACCTCGACAAGCTCCTTTAGCCCTCGGGCCGCATAAGGCAGGCGCAACTCCAGATTTTTCTCCAGCTGATACATAAGCAGAGGCACTTGCGCCGGGGGCGGGGGCTCAAAACCGCCCACCACGACCGAGACCCGCCGGTACTGACCGGCCCAATGGTAGAGATGATGGAAGGCTTCATAATGGATACGTCGGATGAGCTCCGCAGTAATGGGGTGTTCCGGAGATAGGGAGAACAAGAAGTGCTGAGCGCGCGCGATCCCCTCTAACTCAGCTCGGTTAATCGCCTCCGGGTCGGTAAGCCCTAGCTTGTTGTCGTGATCTACCTCGGTATACGAGGTATGGCCCATGGGCTCCATGGCCGGGATCCCCCTCTATTTGGCGCAGAGTGGCTTCCTGGGCAATTAGAACATCCCGATCCTCAAAAGCAAGGGATACCGAGAGGAGGCCGATCAAAGCGAAAGGGTAAAACCGAACGTACTGCCGCGACCGGGCTCGGACTCGATGAGGAGCTGTTGCCGATGGGCTTCGATGATGTGTTTGACGATGGCTAGGCCCAAGCCTGTCCCTCCCAGCCCCCGGGAGCGGCTCTTGTCCACTCTGTAGAAGCGCTCCGTAATGCGAGGCAGGTGCTCCGGCGGTATGCCACATCCGGTGTCCTGTACGTAGACGGTGACCTTTCCGGGGGGCTCAGGCCGTACGAAAAGGCGCACCGTTCCGCCGGAATCCGTGTACTTGATCGCGTTGTCGAGCAGGTTCTGCAATACCAGTCGAATCTGATCCCGATCCCCCAGAACCGTGAGCTGGGGAGCGCACGGCTCATAATACAACAGGAGGCCTTTCTGTTGGGCCGCCAGCTCAAAGGTCTCCACGGTCTCCTGCAGCAAGGGCTCCAGCCGGAAATAGCGCAAATTCATCCGGCGCTCACCGGTTTCGATGCAGGAGATCGCGATCAGATCCGAGACCAGGTTTGTCAGACGCCCCACATGAAAGAGCGCCCGCTCCAAGAATCGGCGGTTCACCTCGGGGTCCTCCAAAGCCCCGTTATGCAGCGTCTCTAGATACCCCTGAATGGCATGGATGGGGGTCTTGAGCTCATGCGAGACGTCACCCAAAAACTCGCGCCGATAGGTTTCGAGCTTACGCAACCGCTCGACCTCAGCGCGTACGCTCCTGTGTAGCGCCTCCAGCTCCCGCTCAAGGGCCTGCAGGGTATCTTCGTTGATCCCCTTCGGCAGCTCGACGGCGCTCTCCACCAGAGAACGCGTGCGTTGCACCGCACTCCTAAGGTGCTTGAGGATAGGCTCTACGACTTTTAGGTAAGCGCCATACAGACCGGCGGCGGCCACTAGACCCAATAGTAGCCCCCAAAGCACGGAAATCCCCGCAGCCCAGCTCACAAACATTCCCCCGAGCGCGGTTATCCCACCCGTCCACAGGGCGAGCGTCCAAGCTGTCCGGCGATACACGAGCTTCTTTTAAGGGGCGCGAAATCGGTATCCGACGCCTTTTATGGTCTCAATGTAATGAGATCCAAGTCGCTCCCGGATCTTGCGCACATGGACGTCCACGGTGCGATCCACCACGTACACATCGGTACCCCAGACATGGTCCAGGAGTTCCTGCCGCGAGAAGACCACCCCGGGACGAGAGGCCAAGAAGAAGAGCAGCTCGAATTCCTTGCGGGGCAGCTGATGTTCCGTGGCACCCTGCCGGACCGTGTAGCGATCCCGGTCAATCTCCAGGTCATGAATCCGAATGCGCCGCGGAGCGTTGGTGGGGAAAACGGAGCGGCGCAGAAGAGCCCGGATGTGGCTGAGCAACAGAGCCGGGCTTACGGGCTTGGGGATGTAATCATCGGCCCCCGCCTCTAGCCCCATGATCTCATCCGTCTCCGTGTTACGAGCCGTCAAAAAAGCGATCGGCACATGGCGTAGCTCCGGATGCGCGCGCAACCGCTCGCAGACGGCCAGGCCATCCAGATGGGGCATCATGATATCGAGCACCACCACGTCGGGTTTCTCCGCCTCGGCGATGCGCATCGCGGAAGCCCCGTCGAAGGCCGTTAGCACCGTGTAACCGGCCTTTTCGAGATTATAGCGCAGAAATTCCAAAAGATCCGGCTCGTCGTCGACAAGAAGGACCTTGGCGGCCATGACTGCCCCCACGCAAAGCCGCCATAAAGTTAGCGTGCCTCGCGCGCCCGCAGCATTAGGGCATTGTTAAAGCCTCTTCCTCAGGAGCAGGTAATTTCGTATCAAATTGATACGAAATTACCCGGTCCTGCTGCCCCCAAAGTCCCGAAGCGACGCCGCTGGCCTCTTGGCATGAGCCTGGCAAGAGAGGGTGAGGAACCCATAGCCTCCGAACAGGTGTGCTCATGCAGCAGCGATCTCGGCAACATCGGGTCTTCCTCGTGGACGATGACCGGCATTATGCGCGTTTGATCAGCTACCGGCTCTCGCAGCACTCCGAGCTAGCGGTGGAGGTCTTCCACAGCGGCGAGGCCATGCTGGAACGCCTAGAGGAGGGACCCGAAGTGATCCTGCTGGACATCATGATGCCTGGCATGAGCGGCATCGAGGTGCTCCGGCAGGTCAAGCAAGCGCTTCCGGATGTGCCCGTCATCATGGTCTCTGCCCAGGGGGCGCTCAACGTGGCTATCGAGGCCATGAAGCTCGGGGCCTACGATTACCTCGTTAAGGGCCAAGATGACCTGAGTAAGCTCGAGACCACCGTAAAAAACGCCTTGCAAGCCTACGCGCTTCAGAACGAGGTCCGGCGTCTGCGGGAAGAGCTACCCCAGCATTACCGCTTTGAGGAAATCGTGGGCGAAAGCGAGCCTATGCAGCAGGTCTTTCGGCTCGTCCAGAAGGCCGCTCGCTCCGAAATCACTGTGCTCATTCACGGGGAGTCCGGAACGGGCAAGGAACTCGTGGCGCGCGCCATCCACTACAACAGCGCCCGACGCAACGGGCCCTTTGTGGTGGTCAACTGCGCGGCCATTCCTAAAGAGCTCGTAGAGAGCGAATTCTTCGGCCACGAAAAGGGGGCCTTCACGGGGGCCTATGCGCGCAAAATCGGCAAGTTTGAGCAGGCACACGGCGGCAGCATTTTCCTGGATGAGATCGGCGAAATGGAGCCCGCGCTTCAGGTGAAGCTGCTACGCGTGCTGCAAAACCGGGAGATCCAACGCGTAGGGGGGCATGAGACGATCCATGTAGACGTACGCATCATTGCGGCCACCAACCGCAACCTGCGCGAGGCCATGCACAAAGGCGAATTCCGAGAAGATCTCTACTACCGACTCTTTAGCTTTCCCATCTACCTGCCCCCTCTGCGGGAGCGAGGCCAAGACGTGCTCTTGCTCGCCCGACATTTCCTTAAGCAGGCCCTGCGCGAGCATCCGGAGGGTCCGAAAAAATTTTCCCGCGAAGCGCTGCAGGCCATCGCCCGCCATACGTGGCCCGGAAACGTGCGGGAGCTCAAAAACGCCATCGAACGGGCCGTGCTCATGGCCGAGGGGCCGGAGATCACGGCGGCGGACTTGTTCTTAGAAGCTCACGAACCCAAGCCCGTTTCCAACGGAGAAGCTTCCGGCGTTCCTTTGCGTTCAGGCTCGGTCATCCGGGAGATCGTGCCCTTAGAGGAGATCAAACGACAGGCGGTCATCCACGCCTTCGAGTCCTGCGGCCGCAACGTGGACCGCGCCGCCGTCGAGCTCGGCATCGGCCGGGCGACCATGTATCGGCTGCTGAAGAAGTACCGGGTGCTGTCCTCCTAAAGAGCTCGCCTACTCGGGCTTGAGCAGAACCCCCGAGAAGCGCTCTTCCCGAAAGAGCTCCTGCGCCAGCCGTTGCACCGCCTCGGGCGTTACGGCCTCGATACCGGCCAGGACCTCGCTTAAGGGAACTGGGCGTCGATAGTAGAGCTCGTCTTTGCCGAGACGCATCATGCGGGCCTGCGTGCCCTCTAGCCCCATCCAAAGCGACCCTTTAAGTTGGGCTTTGGCCTGCTCGAGCAGGCGCGCCTTGGGCGGCGCCTGACGCAGCCGGTCCAGTTCCTGCCAGATGAGCTTTATCAGACGCTCAAGCTTAGCCGCCTCTACTCCGGCGTAAATACCGAATTGGCCCACGTCAGACCAGCCGTGATAGAAGGCGTAGATGGCGTAACAGAAGCCATAGCGTTCTCGGATGCGCTGGTTCAAGATTGAACTCATGCCGCCTCCCAGCAGCGCGGCGAGCACGGCCAGCGCATGTTGCTCGGCATCTCGCATACCGGGGGCGCGTGTGCCCATGACCAAATGCGCCTGCCCGATGGCTCGGGTGCGCTCTCGCCAATAAGGGTTGTAGCCGTTTACGGGAAGCCGTTCGAGGGGAGCCGGCCCCGCATTGTCCGCCTCCCCAAAGTAGCGCTCCACCAGAGGCAATACCTTCGAGAGGCAGAACGGGCCGGCAAAGGTTAAGATCATGCGTCCCGGCCGGTACTGGCGGGCCTTGTAGGCGTGCAGCTCCTCTGGCCCCAGAGCGCTCACCGTATCCGGTCTGCCTACGATGGGATGGGCCAGCGGATGTCCCTCGAAGAGCACCTCATCAAAGAGATCGAGCGCAAGCTCATCGGGGGTGTCCTCGTAGAGGTGCATCTCCTCCAGGATAACTTGGCGCTCCCTGGCCACCTCGCGCTCCGGAAACGTCGGATGCAAGGCCAAGTCCGCCAACAGGTCCACGGCGCGTTCCAGGTGTGCGTCCAGGAGGCGAGCGTAAAAGCAGGTGTGATCCTTCGTGGTGAAAGCGTTTACATAGCCGCCCACAGACTCCAAGTATTGCGCGATCTGGTGTGTGCGGCGCTTGCGCGTGCCCTTGAAAACGGCATGCTCCAGGAAATGGGAGATCCCCTGCCAAGGCTCTGGCTCATCGCGGCTACCCGTCTCGATCCAGAGGCCCACGGAGGCGGTGCGCACGCCGGGCACAAACTCAACCAGCACGCGCAGGCCATTAGCGAGCTCTATGCGTTCGGTCGTGGTGGGCTCCTCGAACTCCGCTACAATACCCTCCCGATCCGTGCGCATCTCACACCCCGCTGCGGCTCGCATGGACCTATTGGCCTTCTCGCATATAGCCCATCTCAGCGTCGGGACTTGGGCGGTCCCCCACGATGCGGAGATCTGCCTCCTCTGGGCGGAGGGGTTTGCGAGGGCCTGCCGCTTCCACCATTTGCGGGGCGACGCTCAGGGCCCAGCTGCTCCCCCTCGGGCTTGGGCAGAAGCGACTTCATGCTCAGGCGCAATTTGCCGCCCTCTTCGATCCGGATCAGTTGCACACGGATTCTATCGCCCACCTTGAGGTAATCGGAGACATTCTCCACGCGCCGGTGGGCGATTTCGCTCACGTGCAACAGGCCGTCTTTACCGGGCAGAATCTCCACGAACGCGCCGAAGGGTTGGATGCTGCGCACCACTCCCTCGTAGATCTGCCCCTCGACGGGCTTGGCCGTGATCCGACTGATCCACTCTATGGCCCGTTGGGCGGCTTCCGCATCCGTAGCCGCAATCGTAACAAGCCCCCTCCCGTCTTTTTCCTCCACCACGATCTCCGTCTTGGTTTCGCGCTGGATCTCCTGGATCACCCGACCGGCCGGCCCGATCACGGCCCCGATGTCGGATACGTCGATCTCTAATGTGGTCAGCCGCGGCGCATGCGGTGACAGATCCGGACGCGGCTCAGCCAGCACCTGATCCATGAGATCCAGGATCTGCAACCGACCCTGGCGGGCTTGCTCCAGAGCGCGCGCCAGAATGTCCAGCGAAATGCCTGAGATCTTGATATCCATCTGACAGGCCGTGATGCCATCCCGCGTGCCGGCGACCTTGAAGTCCATGTCCCCCAGATGGTCTTCGGCGCCCAAAATGTCGCTTAAGATCGCCACCTGGCCCTGCTCCTTGATGAGCCCCATGGCGATGCCGGCCACAGCCTTACGTATGGGCACGCCGGCGTCCATGAGCGCTAGGGAGCCGGCGCAAACGGTGGCCATAGAGGAGGACCCGTTGGATTCCAGGATTTCGGATACGACACGGATCGTATACGGAAAGACCTCACGGGAGGGCAAAACGGCCCGCAGGGCCCGTTCGGCTAAGTTGCCATGGCCCACCTCCCGACGGGAGACGCCGCGAATGGGTTTGACTTCTCCCGTCGAGAAGGGCGGGAAGTTGTAATGCAGCATGAAGCTCTTAGAGGTGTCGTAGAAAAGCTCATCGATGATCTGCTCGTCGAGTTTGGTGCCGAGCGTAACGGAGGCCAGCGCCTGGGTTTCGCCCCGCGTGAAGAGGGCTGAGCCATGCACCCGGGGCAACAGCCCGACCTCGCACCAAATGGGCCGAATCTCGTCTGTGCGCCGTCCGTCGAGCCGACGGTTCTCCTCTAGAATCATGCGGCGCATCTCCCGATATTCGAGCTCGTCGAAGGCGCGCGCCACCTCCGCGGCCCGATCCGGGAACTCCGGAGCCCGCACGATGATCTCCTGCTCCGGCAACACGCCCTCAAGCCCTACCTCCTCCTCGACGGGCGTGCGCACCTCTACGGGTGGGCCCTCTTCGGTCTCGGGCACGGCCACCGGCAGGCCGGTAAGCTGCTCGATGACCTCCTCCTTAAGGGCTCTAATGGCCTCCTGGTATTCGGCCTTGACGTACGGACGCCGCAAGATCTCACGCAAACGGGGGCGGGCCAGCTCCTCCACACGATTCCAGAGCGCTTCATCCCAAACCGGGACCTCAAAGGGCCGGACCGGCCGAGGGCCGCCGAAGCGCTGGTGGACCAACTCGAGCTGGGCCTGACAGATCCGACGAATCGCCTCGTGCGCGAAAGCGATGGCCTCCAACATATCGGATTCGGAGACCTCCTTGAGCTCGCCCTCGACCATGATGATAGACTCCGAGGTGCCGGCCACGACCATGTTGCAATCGCTTTGCTCCAGCTCCGCAATCGTGGGAAACAGCACCCAGCGCCCTCCGAGGCGGCCTACGCGCACCTCCGCCATGGGTCCGTTGTAGGGCAGATCGGATAGCAGGATGGCGGCCGATGCGCCGATGCCGGCCAACACGTCTGCATCGTTTTGGCCATCAGAGGAGATCACGGTACAGATCACCTGCACCTCGTTTAAAAACCCCTCTGGGAACAGGGGCCGGATGGCCCGGTCGATAAGCCGAGCCGATAGGATCTCTTTCTCGTTGGGCCGGCCTTCGCGTTTGATAAAGCCGCCCGGGAATTTCCCGCCGGCGTAGTACTTCTCCCGGTACTCTACCGTGAGCGGAAAGAAGCTTTGGCCCTCCCTGGGCGAGGGGCTAGCGCATACGGTGCAGAGCACCATCGTATCCCCCAGACGCACCACGGCCGATCCGTCGGCCTGGCGAGCCAGGCGCCCGGTCTCGACCTGCAGCGGCCGGCCCGGTTCAAGCTCCACCGTCGTGGTCCATAGCGTCGGCTTGTGCATGCTCGCTTACTCCCCCCGAACTGACGATCCGCCTGTTGGAGCACTTGCAGACCCTGCGCGTTGGACAGCGCTTGCGCGGGAGGCGCCCCTGTACGCGGCGCTCTACGGCCCCACCACGCGGACGGCAGACGGGCGTTTAGATTTTCTCTTGTAATACTCTGAAGGACCCTGGTTTTACGCCAAGGGGCACCGATAGCGCTCGGTGCCCCTTGGTTATTTGCGCAAATTAAGCGTTTCGATCAGGGCCTTGTATCGGTCGTAATCTTTACGTTTGAGGTATTCGAGCAACCGTCTACGCTTGCCCACGAGTTTGAGCAACCCCAGGCGCGTAGCGTGATCTTTCCTGTGCGTGTTCAGGTGCTCGGTCAAACGGTTGATGCGCTCGGTAAAGAGCGCGATTTGCGCTTCGGGCGACCCCGTGTCGCTCGGCCCCCTTCCAAAGCGCTCAAATATGGCCCTTTTTTCCTCTTTTGTCAGCATCAGAGTAGCAGCTCCTCAGCGAAAATAGAATCGCAAACACTCTTCAAGCGTGCAAAAGTACATCACGGCGAAGCGCTGCGCAACGGGCCCGATCCGCCTCCAATTGCCGGCGCAGGGCTTCAGCGTCCGGAAAACGCTGCACCGGACGCAGGTGCGCCAGGCATTCCACCCACAACACCTCCCCGTAAAGCTCCCCCGAGAACCCCAGCAGATGCACCTCGGGCACGCACTCTGAATCCCCAAACGTGGGCCGATGACCCAGGTTAAGCATACCCCGATAGGATGCCCCGTTGGGGAGGGTTACGTCGACGGCATAGACCCCCTGGGCAGGCAGAAACTTCTCCGGAGGTATCGACAAGTTGGCTGTGGGAAAGCCTAGCATCCGACCGCGCCCCCGACCCGGCACTACGGTGCCGGAGATCCAGTACGGACGCCCCAAGAGCTCCCAGGCCAACAGAACGTCCCCTTGCGCGAGCGCCTGACGAATTTGGGTGCTGCTTATGGTTAAAGCGTGCACCTGCTGCGGGGGTATGACCTCCAGATGAAAACCCCAGCGCTTCGATAAGCGCCACAACGTCTCGGGATCCCCCTGACGGTCCCTGCCGAAATGATGGTCGTAGCCCACAACCATCTGACGCATCCCCAGGCGATCCAAAAGCATCTGGCGTACAAATGTCTCGGAGTCCATCTGCGCGAACTCATGGGTAAAGCGCACCACCACGACCTCATCGATGCCCAGCTCTCGAATGAGCCCAGCCCGTTCCGAAAGGGTGCTCAGAAGTCGATGGGGGCCCACTTCGGGATGCAGAACCTGCCGGGGATGCGGGTGAAACGTCAAGGCTACGCTGCGGAGGCCCAAGGATCGGGCGCGCTCTCGGACGCGCCCGAGGATCACTTGATGCCCCCGGTGCACGCCGTCGAAGGTCCCCACGGTCACCACAGACGGTTGGGATTCCGTCAGCTCATCTAACCAAATATACGGAGCGGTCATGGGGTTTTTTCCGCCGCTAAGGCGCGCTCCAGATCCGGGATCGTCCAAGCCTCTTCAACCCGATAGGGCCCGACCGCGGTGCGACGTAGTTCCGTAAGATAGGCGCCCACCCCCAAGATCTGGCCCAGCTCGTGCACCAGAGCACGCACGTAGACGCCCTTGCCGCAGTGCACCCAAAAGACGACCTCAGGGCCTGACATCTGCAGTATCTCAAATGCATACACCTCGACCAAGCGAGGCTCCAAGGTCACGGCCTCCCCCCGCCGCGCCCGCAGGTAGGCCGGAGTCCCCTGCTGCTTGACAGCCGAATACGGAGGGGGCACCTGCGCGATCCGCCCCACGAACCGTTGCGCGGCTGCGCGCACCGCTTCAAGTCGCACATGCTCCCAGGGGCGTTCTTCCGTAATAGGGGTCTCCGCATCGTAGCTGGGCGTGATGGCGCCCAGCCGAAACCGGCCTTGGTACGTTTTAGGCAAGGCCATAAAGGCACCTAAAGATCGGGTAGCCCGACCCACGCCGCACAGCAACAAGCCCGTGGCCATGGGATCGAGCGTACCGGCGTGCCCGATCTTGCGCACAGGGAGCCGGCGCCGCAGCCAACGCACCACGTCAAAAGAACTCCAGCCTATGGGTTTGTCCACCGGCAGCACATAGCCGGTATCCGGAACCGGCCGCAGAGCGCCCTCATGGGAGCGTATCACCCGAGGAAGAGACATCGGATCGAGGGGAACGTTGTCGGTGGATTTGGGCGAAGAGCGCCTCAAGACGTTCGACGTAGTCCTGGGTGTCGTCGTGTATGAATTGAAGTTCCGGCATCGCGCGCAGATGGTGCCGGATGCGGGCTGAGAGCGCACGCCGGATCTCAGGGGTCTGCTCGCGCAAGCGCTCCAGCGCCACCCGCTGCGTAGCCGGATCCCCCATAATGCTCACGTATACGCGCGCAAGGCTCAAGTCGCGCGGCATCTGCACCTTGGTCACGGTCACCAAAGCATGCGAGACCTCTCGGAACTCCGTCTCCAAGATGTCGGCCAGCTCCCGCTTGATGAGGGAGCTGACGCGCTCAACACGGCGTTCGCTGCTCATGCATCCAAAGTGCGCTTGGTTTCCACGATCTCGTAGGCTTCGATAAGATCGCCTACTTTGATGTCGTTATACCCTTCGATCCCCATACCGCATTCGTAGCCTGCGCCGACCTCCCGAACGTCGTCCTTGAAGCGCTTCAGCGAGGCCAACCGGCCCTCGTAAATGACCACCCCATCGCGAATCAGGCGAATGCGATCGCTGCGGCGGATGCGCCCTTCGCTTACGTAACAGCCGGCCACCGTGCCCACCTTGGGGACTTTGAACGTAGCCCGCACCTCGGCCGTGCCGACGATCTGTTCCTTGCGCTCGGGGGCCAGCAGCCCCTCCAGAGCGGATTTGACGTCGTTGATCGCATCGTAGATGATCGAATAAAGCCGGATGTCGATCTGCTCCTGTTCGGCCAGCTTGCGCGCTGCAGCCGACGGGCGCACCTGAAAACCTATAATCACGGCGTTAGAAGCTGAGGCCAACAGCACATCGGATTCCGTGATGGCCCCGACGCCGCTGTGGATGATGTGCACCCGCACTTCGTCGCGGGAGAGCTTATGAAGCGCATCTCCGAGGGCCTCAACCGATCCGGCCACGTCGCCTTTGAGGATGATGTTGAGCTCCTGCAGTTGGCCAGCGGCCATCTGCCGGGAGACATCCTCCAGGGACAGATGCTTGCGCCGCCGCAGATCCTGCTCGCGCTTGATTTGTTGGCGTTTAAGAGCGATCTCACGGGCCTCCCGCTCATCGGAAACCACCAAGAAGCGATCCCCAGCTTGAGGCAAATCTTCAAAACCGAGCACCTGCACCGGCGTGGATGGACCGGCGGCTTCCACGCGCTGATCGCGCTCGTTGAAAAGAGCGCGCACCTTGCCGTGGGTAAGCCCAGCCACAAACGGGTCGCCCGGACGCAGGGTACCGTTTTGTACGAGCACCGTGGCCACTACCCCGCGGCCCTTGTCCAGCTTGGCTTCGATAACCGTGCCTTGGGCCTTGCGATTCGGATTGGCCTTGAGTTCAAGCAACTCGGCCTCGAGCAGGATCTTCTCCAGTAGCGCGTCCACATTTTGGCCCGTCTTGGCCGAGATCTCGGCGCACTGATATCGTCCGCCCCATTCTTCGACCAGCACCCCGTGTTCGGCCAGCTGCTGGCGAATCCGATCCGGATTGGCTTCCGGCTTGTCGATTTTGTTGATGGCCACCACGATCGGCACCCCAGCAGCCTTGGCGTGATTGATGGCCTCCACGGTCTGGGGCATAACCTGGTCATCGGCTGCCACCACAAGCACGACGATATCCGTGACCTGGGTCCCGCGGGCGCGCATGGCCGTAAAGGCCTCATGTCCGGGCGTATCCAGGAACGTGATCTGGCGCCCGTCTGGAAGCGTGACCTCGTAGGCGCCGATGTGCTGGGTGATGCCCCCTGCCTCCCCGGCCACAACGTTGGTGTGGCGGATGTAGTCCAGCAGGGAGGTCTTCCCGTGATCGACGTGCCCCATAACGGTCACAATCGGCGGACGCGTTCGCAAATCCTCAGGCTTATCTGGGGCCTCCTCGCTGACCTCTAGCAGCTCCGTGGTGTCGACAAATTGCACCTGATAGCCGAACTCGTCGGCCAGTAGGGTGATCGTGTCGGCGTCCAGGCGTTGGTTGATCGAGACGGGCAGCCCCAAGGCCAGACATCTTGTCAGGACCTCGCCCACGTCCACGTGCATGAGCTCGGCTAGCTCACGGGCGGTTACAAACTCGCTTACCCGCAACAGACCGGCCTCCAGCTCAGCCTGCTGCCGTTCCAGCTCGCGCTGCGCGGCGCGCTCCTCACGCTTGGCCCGGCGTAGTTTGCCCCGGCGGCCACCCGCAGAGCGCTCCATCTCGGCCATGGTCTCGCGCAGCATCCGCGCCACCTCTTCCTCGTCGACCACGGGCGCCTTTTTCTTTTTCTTCTTCTTGGCCACGGGCTCTCGGGCCAGTATGGCGCCCTTCTTCACCAGCGGCAGCTCCTCTTCCTCGACGCTCATCGGCGCGGCGATGCGTTTGCGTTTCTTCTTTTTCTTCTTCTCTGGCTCCTCCTCGACTTTCTGCTCGGGCTTCTCTCCGGGTGCCGCCTCCGGCTTGAGCTTACCCTTGTCGTATTCGATCTTGCCCACCACCGTAAGACCGGGCAGCCGCACCCGATCCTTAGCCCGAATGACCTCACCAGAGGGAGGGGACAAAACCGATTCGTGGGGCTCCTCAGAAGCGGAGACAGGCTCAGCAAGAGGCTCAGGCTCTTGCGAAGGGGACGGGACCTCACCAGCGGGCTCTGAGGCCACCTCTTCGGACACCACCGGAGGGGCCTCTTGAGGCTCCTCAAGAGCGGCCTCTAGGACCTCAACGGGTTCCGTAGGGGGCTCGAGCTCGGCTGGCGCCCCCACAGAGGGTTCAGGGGCTGCGGGGGGTTCGGCCACCACAACCTCGCCCACCTCAGAGTCCACGGTCACCACCTCATGCCGGAGGCGCTTGCGCTGCTCCTCGCGCTCCCGAAACAGCTGCTCCTTGCGCCGATGCCGCTCGAAGGCCTCTTTATCCTTGCGGAAATGCGTCAGGATCTCCACGTACATCTCGTCGGTGAGCTTCGCATTGGGGTTGTTCTCGATGTCGAAGCCCTTCTTCCGCAAGTGGGCCACGATGGTATCGGTGCCCAGGTTCAGCTCGCGGGCGACTTTAAATAAACGCACTTGGGCCATAGGCGTCCGTTACGCTTCCTCCTCGTATTCGCCCTCCTCGAACTCCTCCTCCAAGATCCGGTAGATCTCTTGGATCACGCTGGCCGGAAGCCCCGTGCGGCGTTCAAGCTCAACCTGGCTGAGCTGCAGCACAGAGCGGGCGGTGTCGCAGCCGATCGCCTTAAGCCGTTCGATGATCTCGGGAGCTATTTCGTCGGCAAACTCCTCCAGAGGCACGTCCTCTTCGCTCTGGTCGATGTCGCGATACACATCGATCTCATAGCCTGTCAGCGCCGAAGCCAGGCGAATGTTCTGCCCCCCCTTGCCGATGGCCAGCGCCACTTGATCGGGCTTGACTAGCACCCGAGCACGCCGGTTAGCCTGATCGAGCTCCACCTGCAGCACTTTGGCCGGTTGCAGGGCGCGCCGGATGAGCTCAACGGGATCGTCCGTCCAGGCGATTACGTCGATGTTCTCGTTGTTGAGCTCTCGCACGATGGCGTGGATACGCACGCCCTTCATGCCCACACAGGCGCCCACAGGATCGACCCGGTCATCGTGGGAGAGCACGGCCACCTTGGCCCGCTCCCCGGGCTCCCGGACGATCTTCTTGATCTCCACGATCCCGTCGTAGATCTCCGGCACCTCGATCTCAAAAAGACGCTGCAGGAACAAAGGATCGGCTCGGCTGATGACGATGCGTGGGTTGCCGTTGATGCGCTCCACGCTCTTGATCACGGCGCGAATCGTATCCCCCTTGCGATAGCGATCCTTGGGGATTTGTTCCTTTTTCGGCAGAATAAGCTCCGTGCGACCGTGATTGACCAGCACCTCGTCGCGGCGAACCTGATAGACATCGCCCACGACGATCTCGCCGATCATCTTGGAGTATTCCTCGAAGATATTGTCTTTCTCGATGTCCCGGATCTTCTGGCTTAGGAGCTGCTTGGCCATGAGGATGAGGCGGCGATCGAAGGCTTTCATTTGGATCTCTTCGGCCACCTCCTCCCCTAGTTCGCATTCTGGATCGATCTGGCGAGCCTGGGAGAGGGGGATCTGCAAAACCGGATCCTCAACGGCCCCATCCTCGACGACCTCGCGCACATGCCAGATCTGCAGATCACCCTTGTCGAAGTTGACGATCACGTCGAAGGGCTCCTCGTTGCCGAAGCGTTTGCGCAACATGAGCCGGAACACATCTTCGATGATCGTCTGCAGCGTGTCCCGGTCGATCCCCTTTTCCCGGGCCAGTTCAGCAAATAAGGATACCAGTTCGTTTTTCATGACGCCCAATCCGACTTTGCGCTGATGCGGCGCGCCTCAGAATTCTATCTGGACTACCGCCTCTTCAATGTCCTCATAGGGGAGCCGCATGGGACCCGCCGACGTCTCCAGCACGCAGCCCTGCGTGTCCGCCTCGCAAAGCCGACCGAGCACCACAGCGCGCTCCCCATCGGACGCCAGATACCGTACGCGCAACAGGCGTCCGATGTTTTTGCGGTATTGCCAGGGCCACGCAAGCGGCCTGTCTACACCGGGTGAGGAGACCTCCAGCCGGTAGCGCCCCCCTATGAAATCCTCCAAGTCCAAGCGCTGTTCCACTTCTAGGCTTAAGGCGGCGCACTCATCGGCCGTGATGCCGCGCTCGGTGTCTACGTAGATGGTCACCACCCGGCTATGCGGGACCCCCCGTACGACGACCTCGATCAAATGGTAAGGACGTCCCTGGAGGATCTCACGGACCAGGGCCTCGACCCGCCTTTGGATATCCGCGTTGGTCATAGGGGTATAATAAAAAAAGTGGGTTCAACGCGATCCCACTTCGCCGTTGCGACGGCGTAAAGATACGATCTAGAACGAGCAAGCCGCAAATTGCGGCTATTCAAACTCAAGGGGAATCGTGAGCCGGCGATTAAGCAGGCGCGGCTCCGATACGGAGAGTTGCTCCAGCGTAACCTCGAGCTCCCGCAGGAATTGGAGGCGCACACGCGGTTGGCTTGCGCGTAGCGCAACCCCTCTGAGTTCCAGTACGCGCAGCGAGCCCGTCTCCGCAACATACAGGCTCGCCATGACCCGACCTCGTAACATCGGATCCGCGGCTCGGTGGCGCGCGTACAGACGATCCAATACGGGGCGATATGCTTGCAGCAGAGGCACAAATAGGCTTTCCACGGGCAGAACGGGCGCAGCTACCTCCGGGCTGCGGCCGCTCCCATCTCCTATCATCGCGCCTATGCCCGCCCCCCTCCCACTTCCCCACCCCCAGAGGTGGCGTAATAGCCGATTGGGGGTGAGCGCGTCCGCCATAAAAGCAGAAGAAGCCGGGCCTAACACGGGGAGATCCTCCAAAGGGGAAACGGCCTCCTGAGCCCGTGGTTCGTATCGGTTGCGCGCCACAAGGGGTTTGACCATCAAATCGGGATCCATATCCGGCCGAGGGGCATCATACAGACGACGTATGAGCCCCAGTCGGTCGACGGGATTGGGGCTCCCCCCAGAGCCATCTCGGCCAATCCGAGCCGAGAACAAGCGCGTTTGGGGGGCTCCATAGCGGGGCAAAACCAGCTTTACCGCTATGCTCCCCGGCTCGGTGGCAGCCTGCTGAGGGACCGGAGGAAACCGCACAGGAGGAGCCCAATAAGCGCGCGCTTGTTCCAGATCCCGAGATAGGATTCCAAGGCCGATGAGCAAGGCCAAACTCAGCGCCGCCATCCAGCGAGCAAACCCCGCAGGCGAGGGCAAGGGGTGCAAGACCTGCCGCAGATCCAAGGGATCCGAACCGTTCGGTTCTAGGATGATACGTATCCGATAAGACACCCTATAGCTCCCTACGCATCGGGTGCGCCACAAGGGAGACCCGAGTAAAGCCCGCCTGCCCGATCGTGTACAGCAGCCGCGCGATGATCCGGTATCGCGTGGAAGCCGGAGCCACGAGCACGCACCGATCGGTGAGGACGGACCCTCGTGGTGCCTCTAAGGCCGCAAGCAGCGCCGGCACTAGCCATTCATTTGGCCCCAGAACCTCAACGTCTGCAATCGAAGCCACGGGTCGATCCTCCACATACAGAAAGGTGCTATCGAGCCGTACCACGACTCCGGGCTCAGCCCGATCCGGCGCCTGTACGTGGGGTAGCCCATACGGATCGGTAAGCCACGGATGCTCTTCGGCCGCCACCACGGTAGTGAGCCAGAACAGAAGGAGGATAAAGAGCACGTCCAAGAGCGGCACGAGCGCGGGCTCCACCGTAGAGGAATCGACCCGATGCGGACGTAGCCTATTCATTCCACAACCAAGGCCAAGCTTACCCGACGACTCCATGGTTCAGGCAGTCTCTGAAGGACCCTGAGCGCTTCCACAAGCATTTGATGCGAAATGGCGGGATGGGCTACAAGCTGAATCAGCCCTTCAGGCCGGGGCGGATGGTGTAGCCACTGCTGCACTGCCTGCAACAGCCGGGGCCAGTGGGGGGCATCCAAGCCCTGCAGCGGCATCTGCTCTACGATGCGGTTGCCCCGAAGGGGGTCAAATAGGTACACCGTATCGGGCGTAAGCCAAATGCGCAGAGCCGGGGCGTTCGTCGGACCCAAGGGCGGGTCGGCCACGGTGGACTCTTCGGCTGCAGGCCACCAAACTTCTACAGCCCTGAGGTCTTCCAAAGGGGCTAAACTCGCCCAAAGCACCAACAGCACCAGCAGCACATTCAGCACAGCCAATAAACTCACCGGCGCAGAGGGCCGAATCCGATGCCGACTAAAGCGATCCCGCATGCGCCTCAATCCAGCAGTCGCTCGATCAGACCCGTGGCGAAGGCTTCAAGTTCATCGTAGCGCCGCTCTAAGTGGTGTTGCAGGAAGCTATGGGCCAAAAAGCTCGGTATGGCCACCATAAGCCCCCCCATTGTGGTCACCATAGCCGTGGCGATACTGCGCGAAAGCACAGCCACGCGTTCAGCCGTAGGCAAAATGGCTCCCCCCAATCCACTAAAGGCAACGATCAGTCCATAGATGGTGCCTGCGAGCCCCATCAGGGTGGCGACATGAGCAATCGTGTTGAGGTAACGCACGCGCCGCTCTAGGCGCGGCGCCGCCTCCAGCAAGACGACCTCCGCGGCCGCCCGCATGCGCTCCAGATCTGCGCCTTTGAGGTAAGTCTCCGTAAGCGCCTCGCCCAGACGGCCGACCAGACGCGGCTGTAGGGCGCGCCAAAGCTCCAAGAGCCGACCCCAGTTGCGCTCCTCAAGTAAGGGTCGGACAAGCCGATCCAGAGCACCGTAGTCAACCCGCAGGGTTCGCCAAAAGACCCAGGCCCGCTCGATCGCGACTACTATGGCCCACGCGAAGAGCAAAAGCAGCGTCCACATGAAAACCCATCCGTCGGCCGGCGGTACCACTTGCCCGCGCCCGTCCACGGCGGGCCAGAACCGAAATTGATCCCAGAAAACACCCCAAAAAGGGCCCATAGCTCCCTATTGCCGGCGCTGCGATTGGGGGGAGGCCGGCACAAACCGACGCGGTCGCCGTAACATCACCTCTGGATCCCGAAAGCGCGCATCCTGAGGCCCCGAAATCGGCCCAAAGGAAATTCGGTACAGGGGAAAAGAGGCGCGAGTGGCCCCCTGATGGACCCGGATGAGTACGGGCTCAGTCCAGGGCGGCGCAGGCGTGGAGGATTGCGCCAGCAAGGGCGGCGGAAGAAAGGTCCACAGGAGGCAAAACCACACTCGGGGTTTCATTGCGCCCTCGATAGCCGATCTATGGCGGCCTGCAGAGCCGGATCCGCCTGAGGAAGGGCAGCCAGAAGCGCACGAGCCTGATTTGCCCACTGGGCCCGATCAGCGGGTCGGTCGGCCCGGCTGGCCAGATCGACCCACAACCACGCCGCAACGGCCCGAGCCCAGGGGGCTAGCTCCGGATCGCGTTCCGCAAGCCGGAGGGCCCGCTCCGCGAGCATCTGGGTTTGCTCCGGACCGTAGACGCGCCCCAGACGGCTTCGCGCGTACATGGCCCATCGCAGCTCTGCGCGCCACCGCAGCGGCCGCGCCTCTTCTAGCTCCGAGGCCTCCGCGATGGCGTACAGGCGTTGAATCTGCCTGTAAAGAGCTTCGCAGGAGCTCGGCGGAGCCGAGGAGGCCTCCTCGGTCGCCTGCCAAAGCTCTTGCAATTTGTAACGGAGCAGCTCCCGCACGGCCCAGGCTTCCGGGGGCAGGGGCGCGGGACTTCGACCCTCCGCGCGCCGCGCTATCCCTTCCCAATGAAGGGCGGCGCGCTCCCGAAGCCCAGATCGGCTCAAGGCCTGTGCTAGCTCCCAGAGCGCCCAGCTTGCGCGCGGATCCTCCGGATACGCCTGCGCAAAGCGCTCCAGAACGGCCTCGGCTGAATCCAAACGACCCAGCTTAAGCCAGGCCATCCCCTTCAGCAGCCATGCGCTCGACTGCCACAGGTTGCCCTCCGCTGTCTCGGGAAGCGGGCCTGCATATGCGGCCGCCGAATCGAAGCTTCCGAACCGATAAAACCACCGGGCGGCCTCATAACGGGCTCTAGGTAGCCCCGCTCTAGCCGCCACGGCCCAAAGGGTGCGCGCAAGCTCCGGCCGGGGCACCTCCGAGACCACGATCGCCTCTCCAATGAGCGCGCGCAGGGAATCGGGCACGGCATCCAGGGGAATAGGCGGAGAGGGGAAAGGGTCCTCTATGCGCTCCAGGGCCGCAAACCACGGTCCCCAAGATCGGGTTAAGGCCTCAAAACGCTGGAGGCGATGCTGAACGGCCCTGCGCACCTCAGGCCACTGCGCCGAGCCCTCTGCTCGAAGAGCCATGAGGGCCGTATAGTAGACAGCCCGTTCGGCCCAACGGGCGGCTTCTTGCGGAGACCTTTGCACGTCAACGAGCAGGAGCGCATAGCCGATATGCGCCTCCAGGGCTTCGCGCGCCCAAGCGCGCACCTGTTCGTCGGCAGAGGCCGGATGCGTCCCCGAGGGCCCGTAGGCCTTCCAGAAAGCCTCGGTCAGCAGGGCCAGCCGCGTGGTCGCCTCCATCCAGGCGGCCGCCTGCCGCTCCGGATGCAGGCGCTGCCGAAGTTGCTGCAGATGCTGAATCCAACGCCGCGCTATCGCAGGGGCTTCTGGATGCTGGGGCTGCTCCTTGAGGGCGGCCTGGTAGAAAGGGGCCCCATCCGGGGTGCGCTCGGCGATCTGCACCAGAAAAGCCACGGGATCCAGGCCCACCGAGCGCGCCCATCGCAGCGCGGACTCCGGTTCCGGAGGGCTGCTTTTGGCCCACAGGGCGGCCGCTTCACGCGCGATAACGTCCCGAACATCGGCCGGGAGGCTATCGCGCAAAGCGCGCGCCCAGACGGCCAGCGCGGCCTCCGATCCCCGTTGCCGGTAGGCCCGATGGGCCTCCTCGGCGTACCGGTAAAACCGATAGCCCGGAGCGCGCCCCAGAAGCGCCCGCTCTGATCCCCCCTCCAGCAGGACCCGTATGGCCTCTAGCTTCAGAGCCGTCAGGGCTCCCACGGGCCCCGGATCGTCAAGCGCCCGCAGCCAGTTTGCGCGTTGCTCTGGGGAGAGCGGAACGCGCTCGAGCACGGCCAGCAGGGCGGGGGCCAGATCGCGCAGCGCCTCGGCCCGATCCAGAGGGTCTTCAGGCAGCTCCCTTAGCCCGTTGTCCGCCAAGATGCGGGCCCGCACCGGCAGCCCCATCTGCAGAGCGAGCTCGATGGCCTCTGGGCCTGAGAGCGCGCGCAGCAGCGTGGCCCAACGGGCCATGGCGGCCGCCGAATCCCCCCGCTGCGCCTCCAGCAGCCCGATCCGCCATAGCGCCCGAGCTCGCCAACCGCCCTCAAGCAGGCGTTCGTATTCCCGTCGGGCAGCCGCCGTATCGCCCTCTAGCTCATAGGCCCAGGCGCTCAGGTAATGGGCCTCCGGACCTGGAGGCAATAGGGCGCGCGCCTCCTGGAAAAGCCCACGCTCCATGGCCCAACGGGCCAGCCAAAGCCGCGCCCGATGCGTAAGCGAATCGCCCTCAGGCATGCGGGCCAGCAGCGCTATCCGTTGCGGCCATCCCACCGTATCGGGCTCCAGGGCCAAGAGCCGAAAGCCGGCTGCGGCCGCATACGAAGAGCCGGGCTCTGCGAGCAGGCGCTCATAGAGTCTGCGGGCTTCAGCAAGCGCCCCGGCCCGGCGCCAGGCCTCCGCAGCGAACCAGCGCAGATCGTCGCGCGGCTCCACATAAGGCTCGTAGGCCCGATCGAGCGCCTCAAGCCAGCGGGCCGCTTCCGACCAGCGTCGAGCGCGATATAGCCCCACGCCCACGCTCAGGTCCAGATGCCAAAGGCGAAGCCGCTCCTCCGGGGCGACTTTGGCCAAAACCGCTTGGCGCGCAAGCTCGATCGCAAAGGGTCTGCCGCGCTCCAAGCGCACCTTGGCCCGTCGCGCCTCCTCGGTCCACCGCTGGCGCGCCCAGCCGATCCAGGCCGTATCGGCCGGCTGGGCCCCTGCGGGATCGGGCAAGAGAACTAAGAAGAGCAGCGCGGTCCAGCTAGTGCGCATCGAGCCAATTTTTCCCCACGCCGATCTCCACCTGGATCGGAACACCCAAGGGCAAAGCCTGTTCCATCGTCTGGCGAACCAATTCCCGAACAGGCTCCAGCTCCTCTTCGGGCACCTCGAAGAGCAACTCGTCGTGCACCTGCAGGATCATCCGCGTCCGGTAGCCGCGCTCTCGAAACAGTCGGTGCAGATCAACCATAGCCAGTTTGATCATGTCCGCGGCCGTGCCTTGAATGGGCATGTTGATGGCCATGCGCTCAGCCGCGCTGCGCACGTTCGGGTTGCGATCGTAAATGCCCGGCACGTAGCGACGCCGTCCCAGCAGCGTCTCCACATAGCCCAGCTGACGAGCCTTCTCGAGGGTCTGCTGGATGTACTGGTTTACGCGCGGGAACTGGCGAAAATACTCGTCGATGATCCGGCGGGCCTCTTCGACGGGGATCCGCAGGCGCTGGGCTAGCCCGAAGGCGCTTACCCCATAGGGGATACCGAAGTTGACCTCCTTGGCTTTTCGGCGCATCTCGGGGCTGACGGCCTCTCGGGGCACTTGGAAGACACGCATGGCCGTGTGGGTGTGGATGTCGTCCCCCTCCTCGAAGGCCTCGATTAGAGTGGTGTCCTGGCTTAAGGCCGCGATCACGCGTAGCTCGATTTGCGAATAATCGGCCGACAGCAACCACCAACCGGGCTCGGGTACGAAGGCGCGCCGAATCTCCCGGCCTAATTCCGATCGGACCGGGATGTTCTGCAGGTTGGGATTGCTGGAGGAAAGCCTTCCCGTAGCCGTCGTGGTCTGGTTAAAGCTCGTGTGCACCCGGCCTGTCTGCGGGCGAATAAGTTTGGGGAGCGCCTCTACGTACGTGGACTTGAGCTTGGCCAGGGACCGATAATCCAAGATCAGGCCCGGTAGCCGATGCTCCATGGCCAGCTCCTCCAGGACGCGTTCGCTGGTCGACCATTGCCCTGTGGGGGTGCGTCCCCGCGGCTTAAGCCCTAGGCGCTTGAAGAGCACTTCGGCCAGTTGCTTCGGGGATTGGATCGTAAACACGCAACCGGCTGCTTCATAAATGCGGGCCTCTAGGTCCGCTAGCTCTCGGTCGATTTGAGCCCCGATTTCGGCCAGCACCTCGGGGTCGATCTTTACGCCCGTCCATTCCATCTCGGCCAGAACCGGGATCAAAGGGAATTCGATGCGCTCGGCGATGTGATCTAAACCCTCCTCGCGAAGCCGACGCTCCAGAAACCGGCTCAGCTGCAGGGCCACGTCCGCATCCTCACAGGCATACGGGGCGATGCGTTCTAGCGGGACCTCCCGCATGGAGCGCTGTTCCGGACCCCGGCGCCCGATCAGGTCCTCAATCGGAACGGTGCGATAGTGCAGTAAGCTTTGGGCTAAGGTGTCCAGATCATGCGGCGCCTCGGGTTCCAGCAGATAATGCGCCAGCATGGTGTCGAAAAGCCGTCCAGCGGGCTCTGCTAGCCCAGCCCGACGGAGCACAAGCAGATCGTATTTCAGGTTGTGCCCCACCCACTGGCGATCCGGATCCCCCCACAGCGTGCTCAAGCCCTTCAGCACAACGGAGGCCGGGGTACCATCTGGCAACGGAATGGGCACATAACGACCAAAGCGCGGCCGATCCGACAGGGACAGCCCCACAAGATCCGCCTCAAGCGCATCGAGCCCGGTCGTCTCCGTATCAACGGCCAGCTGGCGTGCCCCTTCAAGCTGCCTCCAAAGGGCCTCCAGGGCCGAGCTCATCGGGATGGCCGCGTAATCGGCCCCCTCTGTGGTCAGATCCCGAAGCCCAGGCTTTGCTGACACCGAAGACATCGGCTTTTCGAACAAAGCTCCCTGTAGGGGCTCCGCTTGCGAGGCAGGACGGAGCCGAGCCAAAAGGGTGCCGAACTCCAGCTTTCGAAACAGGGCCTCAAGCCGCTCCCGGTGGGGCTGGCTTACGCGCAGCCGGTGCCAGTCCAACTCCAGTTCGACGTCCGTTTTGATCGTGGCCAACTGCCGGGATAGGAAAGCTTGATCTCGGTGCCGCTCTAGGTTTTCCCGGATTCGTCCTTTGAGTTCGTGCAGGTGCTCGTAGATGCCCTCCAGGGATCCGTAGCGCCGCACCAGCTCCAGGGCGGTCTTCTCCCCGATGCCCGGAACGCCGGGGACGTTGTCCGTGCTATCCCCCATGAGGGCGAGCACGTCCACATACTGATGGGGCTCAATGCCCAGTTCTTGGCGGATCTGATCGGCCGTGACGAGTTCGAAGCTATCGCCGCGTCGGGCGGGCTTGTAGAGGTAAACGCGATGGTTGAGCAGCTGGATGAAGTCCTTATCCGGCGTGACCAAATAGACCTCCGCCTGCGCGGCGCGCGCATCCCAGGCGAGCGTGCCGATCACGTCATCGGCCTCGTAACCGGGGATCTCAAGAGAGGGGATGTTGAAGGCGTGCACCAGCTCCTTGATGTACGGCAGCCCGTCGGCCAACTCCGGAGGAATCGGCGGCCGGTTGGCCTTGTAAGCCTCGTAGAGCTGCTTGCGAAACGTAGGCGCGGCCGTGTCGAAGACCACGGCCAGGTACTCGGGCTTTTCCTCTTCGAGAAGCTTAAGCAGCGCCAGCGCAAAGCCGTAGACCGCGCTCGTATTAAGTCCGTAGCTTGTCAGAAGCGGCCGGCTGATGAAGGCAAAATGCGCCCGATAGGCCAGGGCCATCCCATCGAGCAGAAAAAGCCGTTCGCGTGTGGCGTGCATAGCATTAGACATGATTGCCCCGAAGGAACATACGCGATCCAACCCTATTGCGCAACCGCTAGCCAAGGAGCCTATCGGGCCCGCTGGAAGCGCTTGCCCGGAAACTGCCGCACCAGGCCCAGGCACTCCAGTTCCAAAAGAGCCGCAAGCAGCTCCGGAGCCGAGCGCCCGGTTTGCTCCACAAGCCAATCTAGGGAGACGGGCTCCTGATTGGGGATGAGGGCGTACAGGTCGGCGTGCGCCTTAAGGGGCGTTTTTTCGGAACCTGCGTCCTCAGCCTGCACTGTCGGGGGGCGATGTTGCAGAAGGGCCTCGATCTCCTCGAGCACGTCCTCGGCTGCGAGCACCAGCTTGGCCTGCCCCCGCTGAATCAGCCTGTTTGGGCCGCGCCCCTGGGGCACGTGAGCCGCATTGGGCACGGCGAACACCTCGCGATTGAGCTCCAGCGCCCACCAGGCCGTGATCATGCCCCCGCCGTTTTCGGCGGACTCCACCACGATCACACCCAGGCTCAAGGCTGCGATGGTGCGGTTGCGCTGCGGAAAATGCGCAGCCTCAGGCCGGATGCCTAGGGGAAACTCTGACAATAACGCCCCTTGAGCCGCGATTTCGCGCGCCAACTGCAGGTGCGCAGCCGGATATATGACGTTTACGCCGCTGCCCAAGACGGCCAGCGTGCGACCGCCGGCTCGCAGCGCGGCCCGGTGCGCGGCGGCGTCGATCCCATAGGCCAGCCCGCTTACGATCGTCAGCCCCCTTTGGGCGAGCTCCGCCGCCAGCTCCTCGGCCATACGGATGCCGTAGGTGGTGGGCTTGCGCGTGCCCACAATCGCTACGGCGTCGCCGTCCTCGGGCCGAAGTTCACCCCGCAGGAACAAGAACGGCGGGGCTTCCTCCCAGAATCGCAACCGCTCCGGATAGGCGGGATCCCAGAACGGCAGGAAACGCACCCCCATCTGCGCCGCCATGTCCAGCTGCCGTCGGCCGAAGTCCCAATCGCGGCAGGCGAGAATCGCCCGAGCCAAGCTCGGGCCGATACCCTCGATGCGCTCCAGGTCCCGTTCCGTGGCCTGCCAAACCCCGGAAGGCGAGCCGAAGGCGCTCACGAGCCGGCGGACGCGCGCCGGTCCGATGCCGGGCACGCGGCATAAGGCAAGCAGGGCTACCTCTTCCA
>JANXDC010000003.1 GCA_025059945.1 Bacteroidota bacterium | reverse complement strand
ATTTCTCCAGTTAAAAATGCTTATAACTCTATAAAAAATATTATGCAAAATATATATCAAAATAGAATTATGATGGATTTGGAAATTTTATTTGAACAGATGGTAGAAAATGTAAAATTAGCCAGAAGATATGGATTTCCTAAGTATCAGGGAGCATATGATGAAGATATTAAAGCAAGTATGAATATGCTCCGGTTGGCCACATCTAATATAGATAGGGTGCATAATACGATGCACCACTATAGATTTTGGGGGAAATTTATAACACAAGACGTCGTAGAACCTATAGTTAGTGCCGCGGGTGCTATTGCCACGCTTGCTTCAGCGGGCGCCGCCGCTCCCATGGCGACCTTAATAGATCTGAGCGTAAAGGCTATTAATCGCTACGCCCTAATAGCCGCCGATGTAGCCGCATTACAAGCGGTCGTGTTCTACGTCCCCCAGATATCCGTCTATGCGCAAGAGGCTATGCAAAACGCTTTTGGCCGCTACAGCGCCGCGTTGGTAGAGCAGGTGAGTTTGCAGCGAGAGTTTTGGAAGCTGCGCATTTTCTCTCCCGTAGAGGCCCTTGCCGCCGATACTTTGGGGCTTATGGTGGGCCGCGGCGCGCGTGGGGAACGGTACCTTGGCTTACCCGGGGCCGCCTTCTGGGAGGACGACTCCCTAGGGGCCAAGATCCTGCGCCTGGATCCGAGCCAGGGGCCGATGCAGGTGATGTTTTATGGATCCGGAACCGGACCATATCGGATTGAGCTGCTGCGCGTTGACAGCACAGGACAAGAAACGCTCATGCGTAGCTGGCAGGGCCTAGCCAGCCCCCAAATGCGAGCTCGTCTGCTGCTGGATCCGGTGCGCCCGGAGGCGGCCGCCCTGGAGCCTGAGCCTCCGGCGCGCGCCCTTGTGCTGTACGATACGTTGGAAATCGGAGCTCAGGCCAGGTTGCGACTGCTTCAGCCGCGCCTCTGGAGGGTACAGCTCCGCTATCAGGGCCAGGCGCTTTATCCGCCGCATCAGGGCCGCGTTCAGGTCGAACAACCTGAGATCGCATCCGCGCTGTTGCGCGGGGACTCCTTGCTCATCGAGCCCCGAAGGCCGGGGAGAACGCGCCTAATCATCGAGGCCGACGGACTGCGGCGTACGGTGGAGCTTTTCGTCCACGGCATGCTTCTTACGGGCACCCTGGAGCGGGAGCGCTATCAGCCCGGTGAGACCCTGCGCTTCTTCGGCGAGCTCCTCACCGATGGCGGGCAAACCGTGGCGAATGCGCCGGTGCAGCTACAGCTGCAGGTTGCGGATTCCGTTCGCACCTGGACCGTCCGCACCGACGCTCAGGGGCGCTGGCAGCTTAGTTGGACCCTATCCGCCTCTACTCCCACCGGTTCTGGATACATAAGAGCCCGCTACGGCCCCTTGGCGGATTCGACTTGGACGGAGGTGGTGCGCTTCTTCAGCGTCCTTCGGTCTGAATCCGAGCCCGTGGTGCGCGGGGAGCTGCGCCTGCAGAATCGGCCCGTCGCTCAGCTGCAGGTTTCGCGGGACGCTCTCTCTGGACTTGCGCCCCGCCTAGAGCTATCGCGGGCCGATACGGTGCGCATATTCCTCTTTCTACAGCCCTCTTACCGGATCTTGGGCCCGCTTGTGGCCTATAACCTTGTAGACGCGGCCTCTATAGAGCGTCCGGAGCTTAGAGATCGCATCAAGGTGCGCCTCTATGTCGCGGGCGCCGATTCGGCGATCCGCGGCACCCGGCGCATCTTGTTCTGGCCGCAGCGGCTCTTTACGACCCCGGAGGAGATCGGCCCGGATTACGCGCGCGCCTCCTGGGCTGAGGTGAGCTTAGGGGCCCGAGAGGGCTTCCTTTTGCTTGTGGAGCGCAACACGGCCACGACCGTGGCGCAAGAGACCTCTCCCGAAGTGCCGGAGCGCCTTGAGCTGGCCCCTGCTTACCCGAATCCGTTTCGGGACGTGACCACGATCCGCTTCGGCCTACCCCGGGCCGAACGCGTATGGCTTGAGCTTTACGATCTGCTGGGCCGGCGCGTGTGCGTGCTCCTCGATGGCGAACTGCGCTCGGCCGGATGGCACAGCGTGCAGCTGCGCGCACAGGAGCTGGCCAGCGGCGTATACCTGTACCGGCTGCGCACGGAAAAAGAGGCTCTGCCCGCCGGTAAGCTCATCCTCGTGCGCTAAACGACCCTTCCCCAAACCTACCCGCCAACGGTCCGGGTCCTGAAGGGCCCGGGCCGTTTTTTCGGTTGCCTTTGCCCGGAGATTCGGCTCATTTTCAACGGGGTCTTTAAATGCGAGGGAATGGCTATGCCACATATCGAGGAGGTGATCGCGCGCGAGATCCTGGATTCGCGCGGAAACCCCACCTTGGAGGTAGAGCTCTACACAGACGAAGGCATCTTGGGACGGGCCTCGGTGCCCAGCGGGGCCTCTACGGGCGAACACGAGGCGGTCGAGTTGCGCGACGGCGACCCGGACCGCTATGGGGGTAAAGGCGTGCGCCGTGCGATCGAAAGCGTGCAGAACGAGATCGCCGAGGCCATCGTGGGTATGAGCGTCTTTGAACAAGTGCGCATCGACCGCACGCTCATCGAGCTAGACGGCACTCCGAACAAATCCCGTCTCGGGGCCAACGCCATCCTGGGGGTCTCGCTGGCTGCGGCCAAGGCCGCGGCCGCCACGCTCAACCAGCCCCTGTTTCAGTATCTGGGCGGCCCTATGGCTCGTACGCTGCCCGTTCCGCTCATGAACATCCTCAACGGTGGTCGCCATGCCACGAACAACGTGGATTTTCAGGAGTTCATGATCGCGCCCGCCGGCGCGGATTCCTTCTCAGAGGCGCTGCGAATGGGGGTGGAGGTCTTCCATGCCCTGCGCAAGGTGCTCGAAGAGCGTCATTACAGCACCGCCGTGGGCGATGAGGGAGGTTTTGCTCCGAACCTCAAGTCCAATGAAGAGGCCATCGCGCTCATCCTGCAGGCCATAGAGGCCGCTGGCTACGAGCCCGGTCAGGACGTCTTCATCGCCTTGGATCCGGCCATGAGCGAACTCTGGGACCGTCGCCAGGGCCGCTATGTGCTCGCCAAGTCGACGGGCGAGGCCCTTTCCGCCGAGGACCTGGTGCGCTTCTGGGAGCGCTGGGTGGAGCGCTATCCGATCCTGTCGATCGAAGACGGCATGGCCGAAGACGACTGGGAGGGCTGGAAGCTGCTAACCGAGGCCTTGGGAAACCGGGTGCAGCTGGTCGGGGATGATCTGTTCGTGACCAGCACCCGCCGGCTGCACCGGGGCATCCTGCAGGGGGTGGCCAACGCGATTCTGATCAAGCCCAACCAGATCGGCACGCTCACCGAGACCTGGGAGGCCGTGCAGATGGCCCACCGGGCCGGATACGCGGCCATCATGAGCCATCGCTCCGGGGAGACCGAGGACACCGTGATCGCGGACCTGGCCGTGGCCACCGAGTGCGGGCAGATCAAGGCTGGGTCCGCTTCTCGATCGGAGCGCCTGGCCAAGTACAACCAGCTTTTGCGCCTGGAGGAGATGCTTGAGGATACGGCTCGTTTCGCGGGCCGAAACGCGTTTCGCATCCTCCAATAAGGGCTTCTTGGACGGGGCTGGCTCCGGCCCCATGTCGGAGACGAACGCGCCATGCCGTATGCGATCGGGCTCGACGTCGGGGGCACGTTTCTGAAGGCGGCTCTTGTGGAGGCTTCTCGGGGGGTCGTGCGCGCCATGCGACTGCCCACGCGGGCCGCGCAGGGGCCAGAGCGGGTCATCAGGCAGATGGCCGAGGCCGTGCGCCTGCTGCTGGCGGAGGCCCCGGAGCCGCCCTTGGGGATCGGGATCGGCTGTGCCGGGCATGTGGACCAAGAGGGGCGCACGGTCTCTTATCCGCCGAATTTTCCCGGCTGGACCGTGGTGCCCCTAGTGGACCGGCTGCGGGCTCATTTGGACTGGCCGGCTCTGATTGCGCTCGACAACGACGCCAATGCCGCCGCCCGCGGAGAGGCCGCCTTCGGGGCGGGACGCGGAATGAGGCATTTTCTGCTCCTGACCCTGGGCACCGGCGTGGGGGGAGCTGTGGTCCTAGACGGCCGCCTTTGGCGCGGGCTCTCAGGCGGCGCGGGCGAATTCGGCCACATGACGATCCACTACCGGGGTCCGCGTTGCAACTGCGGCGCCCGCGGCTGTATCGAGGCCTACGTGGGGGAGCGGTATGTGCTGCGCCGCGCGCGACGGCTTTTGAAAAAACACCCCGAAAGCTCCCTTGCGATGCGCTTGTTGCGTCGGACCCGGGCGGGCGTTCGGGACCTGGTCGAAGCAGCCCAAGCCGGAGACGAGCTAGCGCGTGCGGTTCTAGCCGAGGCGGGGCGCCTGCTTGGATATGCGCTCGCAAGCGCGGTGCATCTGCTGGACGTTCGGTGTATAATCGTAGGCGGCGGTGTGGCGCAGGCCGGGGGGCTGCTTTTGGAGCCGGCTCAAGCGGCCCTTCTAGAGCGCCTTATGCCGCCTTTCCGAGATGGTCTTGAGCTCCGGCCCGCCGCCTTGGGTAATCAGGCCGGCGTGCTGGGCGCTGCGCAGCTGATCTTCGAACGCGCATGCGCTGGGCCTTAAGCGCCCTCTTTTTCGTTGCGCTCTTTGGCGCAGCGCAGGCCCAAAGGGCCGATACGTTGCGCACGGGGGTGCGTTTTTTGGTTCGGGATTCCCTCGTGGTCCGCGTTGATTCCCACGCGATACGCCTGGAGCTCTTCGGTGGGGTGCGGCTACGCTACGAGGAGGTCGTCCTGGAGGCGCCCGCGGTGAGCCTGGAATCCGGCTCCGCTCTTCTGGAGGCCAGAGCCCAAGGCGCCGAGCTGCCGCGCCTCGTGCAGGCGGCAGAGGTCTTAACGGGCCAAGAGATCGCCTACAACTACCGCACGCGCCGGGGTCGGATCGTGGGAGCGCAGGGTCGGCTGGAACAAGGCTCACTGCGGGCCGAGGTGGCCAAGCGCGTCGAACCCCGGGTGCTGTTTATACAAGGGGCTCGGTTTTCGACCTGCGAGCTCAACCGGCCGCACTTTTTTCTGCGTGCCGGCCGCATGAAGCTGATCGAACAGCGAGAGGTGCTCGCGCAGAACGTGCAGCTGCACGTGCTCAACCTGCCTACGCCGCTTTGGCTGCCCTTCGCCTACTTTCCGCTCGAGACGCGTCGGCGCTCGGGGTTGCTGCTGCCCACCTACGGACAAAGCCCTGTGCTCGGGTTTTTCCTGCGCGATGGCGGCTACTACTGGGGCATCAGCGATCATCTGGACCTGACGCTGCGAGGGGACGTCTGGACGCGTGGCAGCTGGGGCCTGCGCGCCGAGTTGCGCTATGCCCTGCGATATCGCTTTCAGGGCGCTCTGGAACTGGGCTACTTGCGGCAGGTGCTCGGAGAGCCGGAGGATCCCGCATACCAGCGCCGTACAGAGGCCCATCTGCGGTGGGCCCACGCGCAGGAGCTGGACCCATGGACGCGGCTTTCGGCGAACGTGTATCTGGCCAGCGGGACGTATTTCCGGCGCCTCAGCCGGGATCTGGCCGACCTGTGGCGGCGCGACATCCGCAACACGATCGCGCTTACCCGCAGCGCCCCCCAGAGCCCCTGGAGCCTTTCTCTGGACGCCTCGCAGACGCTGGATTTGGCCACTGGGGTCATGCAGCTTCAGGCGCCCACGCTGCGGATAAGCCGTCGAACCTTCGCCCCGTTCCGCCACGGCTCGGAGGGCCGTCGCTGGTATGAGGCGATCAACGTGAGCTACAGTCTGGAGCTGCAAAACCGGTTCGCGTTTCGGCCCAACCCCGCCTATCCGGAGGTGTCCTGGTTTGACGCCTTGCGTTCGGCGCGTCTGTACCGGCTCGCCATGGGCGCAGAGGAGGAGCGCTTTCGGGCCGGCGCGCTGCATCAGGTGCCCGTGTACGCTTCCTTCCCTGTGCTGCGGTACATAACCATAAGCCCCGCGCTCAACTACACGGAGGCCTGGTACTTGCAGACCCTGCGGCTGCGCTGGAACCCGGAGCGCGGCCGCGTGGACACGCTCCGCGTGCGCGGATTCCGCGCCCTGCGCACCCTGGACGTGGGCGCGGGGCTAGTGACGCGGCTTTTTGGCATCTTCCCCTGGCGCCTGGGGTCGCTGGAGGGCTTTCGACACGTTCTGGAGCCGTCGCTGTCGCTGCGCTGGACGCCCGACTACAGGGCTCCGCTCTGGGGTTACTTTCGTCGCGTGCAGGTCGATGCACAGGGCCGCACGGCGCTCTATAGCCCCTTCGAGGGGGCCCTCTACGGAGCCCCCCCGCAGAGGGGCGGAGGGGTGCTGAGTATGGGCCTCAACAACCGGCTTGAGACGCGCCGGGCTATCCCGGATACCCTCGGCAACGGCCGGCGCTATGAGGTCATTCGGATTGTGGAGTCGCTGAGCCTGCTTAGCGGCTATCGGATCGGGGTCGACTCCCTGGCCTGGAGCCCGCTTGTGCTTGCCGCTCGCACAACCCTGTGGTCCGGCACCTCCTTGGACGGAACCATCACGTGGAGCCCCTACGCGTTGGACGCCCGGGGCCGGGTGCGCAACCAGTGGGCCTTTCGGGCCGGTCAGGGGCTGTTGCGGCTGGATTCCTGGGGCTTTTCCTTGAGCGCTGCTCTGCGGCCTGAGCTCCTTGGGATTCGGGTTCGTTCGGATTCGGCCGCGGCGCTTCTGGAGCGACCCTGGAACGTTGCGCTAAACGCTTACGTGCGCTTCCAATACCCAGAGCCGGGCCGGCGCATCTGGTCCTCGGCTCTGAGCGCCTCCTTTAGCGTGTCCCTCACCCCGGGCTGGCGCCTTTCGGGTATCACGGGATACGATCTGGTTCAGGCTCGCATGACCACGACCTCGATTGCGCTGTATCGGGATCTGCACTGCTGGGAGCTATCCCTGCAGGTCATCCCGTTTGGCGAGCGACAGAGCTACTTTTTCGAACTGCGCGTAAAATCTCCCTTGCTGCGCGATCTGCGCTTCGTGCGGCGGCAGGACTGGCTAGATCGCTTCTAGGGGACTTCGGGCCGAACGCTCAGCGCGGCCGCGGCATGAGTCGGTAGATCGTCTCGCCGGGTCGGCGCATGCCATACTCTTCGCGCGCGATGCGTTCGATGGTTCGGGGATCGTGGCGCAAAAGCGCGATCTCTCGTTGCAGCCGGGCGATCTCGGCCTGCAGCTCCCGGTTGGCCTGGATCAGGCGGGCCCGTTGACGTTCTAGCTCCCAGCGCCGCCACAGGCTGTGGGAGTCGAACCACACCACCCAGATGAGCACCAGGGCCGCGAGCATAAGCAACAGCGCGCGCCAAGAAACGGGCCATCGAAATGCTCCGTAAACGGCCATAGCTTGCATAAGGTGGGGATTTTTTCCCCCCTAGGCAAGCCCATCTGGGAGCCAAAGCCGCACCGCAAGCGTTTTGCTTTTGATCGCTCGCCAGATGAAAGGATCGCATTTATGCGCTTCCATTCTGTCGTGTTGTCGGTAGGTATGCTCTCCGCATGCGCCCAGGTGGCGGCCCGTCCCTTAGAAGGCTTGGGGTTTGAAGCTTCCTCCGATACCCTACGGATGAGCCGGCTTGATAGCCTGCCTGAGAACATGCCGCTCGTAAACCGATTTTTTTGGGGCCGCAAGGGGCTAGTGCGCTTGCTCGGCCTAGACCCCCCGAGCCGAAGGGCTGAGCTTGCGCTCCGAGCGGAGATGCTGCAGACGCATCAAAAGCTGGGCTTCTTGCTTTTGGGCGCCATGACGGCCCAGGTGCTCACCGGGCAGCTCATGTACAGCCAAGGGGCCCGCTACTACTCGGCTCTGCAGCCCGTACACCAGGCCCTGGGATACCTCAGCTTCGGACTGTATATGGCCACGGCCAGCTTGTCTATGCTTGCCCCTCCGGCCCGGCGTTATCAAGCCGGCTTGTATCCGATTCAGCTCCACCGGTATTTGGCCTTCGTGCACTTCCCCGGCATGATGGCGCAGCCCTGGCTCGGATGGGCGATGCGCAACGCGCAAAATCCGGATACGTATCGACGTCTGCGCTCTTGGCACCGCTGGGTGGGCTGGATCACCTACGGAGCCCTCCTGGGCGCTTTCGGGATGACGTTGTGGGAATTTTAACGCGAGGAGGCCCCAGGGAATGCACCTGAGCCTGCTGTTTCTATGCGCCTGGGCGACCGCCGCGGCCTGGGCGCAGCCCAAAGAATGGGCCGTGGACCGCGGGCAAAGCCAGATCATCTATCGGGGATACCATCCGGCGCACAGCTGGACGGGTACAAGCCGAGACGTACGGGGCGCCGTCTGGTTTGATCCGGAGCGTCCCGGGTTAACGCGCGTGCGCATCTGGGCGCCCGTGGAGAGCTTCTCAAGCGACAACGACAACCGCGACTCCAACATGCTACTGGTCGTGGAGGCCGATCGCTACCCCGAGGTGCGCTTCGAGTCCGACTCCGTGGCCATCCTGACCTGGGACGGCCAACGCGGCCAATGGCGCGTATCCGGGCGGCTGCAGTTTCACGGACAATCAAGGCCCATAAGCGCGCTCGTGGACGTCTTGCGCACGGCCGAGGGGCTGTACGCCAAGGGAGGTTTTCGGATCCTGCTCAGCCATTTTGGCGTGCGCCGACCCAGACTGCTGCTGCTGCCCATACGAGATGAGTTGGACATCCGTTTTGAGATCCTGGTCCGCCGGCCAGCCTGACGGACATTTTGACGCAGGACCAAGCTCGGAACGCTCTTTGTTAAAGGCCGGCTGAGCAAAAAAGGAGGGCTCAACGGATGCCAACGTACGCTTATCGGTGTCAGGCTTGCGGACATGAGGCCGAAGTCTTTCAGCTCATTACGGAAGACCCTCTGAGCACCTGTCCCACCTGCGGGCAAGAGGCCTTCCGACGGCTCATCAGCGCCGGCTCAGGCCTGATCTTTAAGGGGAGCGGTTTTTACATTACCGACTACAAGCGCGCTAACGGAAACGGCAAAAGCGCCTCCACAGAGAAGGCCGAGGCCAAAACGAACGCCGACTAAATGCACCCCGCCACGGACGCCTACGAACGCCTGGTCGCGATCGTAGCCCGATTGCGACGGGAATGCCCTTGGGATCGGGCCCAAACGCCCCAGTCTATCAAGTCCCTGCTCATCGAAGAGGCCTATGAAACGGTGGAGGCCATCGACCGGGAGGCCTGGGATGAGCTGCGGGGCGAACTGGGGGACCTGCTCCTGCACGTGCTCTTCCACGCTGTGATGGCCGAGGAGGCGGGCCGTTTTACGTTGCGCGACGTCTTGGAAGGGATCGCCCAGAAGCTCGTGCGCCGGCATCCGCACGTTTTCGGCTCGACCTCGGTAAGCGGGGCCGAGGAGGTGCTGCGCAACTGGGAGCAGCTCAAGCTGGCCGAGGGCCGCCGCTCCGCCCTCGATGGCGTCCCCCGAAACCTGCCGGCGCTGCTGCGGGCGCACCGCATGCAGGAGAAGGCCTCCAAGGTGGGTTTTGACTGGGCCGATCCGGGCCCGGTCTGGGGGAAGGTGCGCGAAGAGCTTCAGGAGTGGCAGGAGGCCATCCGCTCCGGATCTCCGGAGGACAGGCGCCGCGAGCTAGGGGATGTGCTTTTTGCCCTGGTAAATTACGCCCGTTTTCTAGGCCTGAACGCGGAGGAGGCCCTGCAGGAGGCAAACGAGCGCTTTCTGGCCCGTTTTCGCTACATCGAGGAGCGCCTGCGCGAGCAAGGTCGCACCCCTCAGGAGGCCACGTTAGAGGAGATGGACCGGCTCTGGGAGGAGGCCAAAGCGAGGCTCCCCCAGGGTGGAACCTCTTAAATGCGGGGTGGTACAACAAGGCGATGCGCGATCGTCCGGCCTGGATGTTGGCCTTGTTGCTTCTATGGCCCTCGGTGGCCTTCTGGGGGGTGCACTTGTGCCCGATGAGCGCCCAGCAAACGCTCTGGATGCGAACCCCAGAGGCCTGTTGCTCCGGTCAAGATGCGGGCTCAACCCCCACGTGGGAGCGTTCTTGCTGTCTGATCGCGGGCCTGCAGGTGCCCATGCCGGAATACGAGACGAATCGGCTGCATAAGCTACCCCCTTCTACCGTGGGGGAGGCAGTGGTCGCCTCTGCGGCTTTGCCTACATCGGAACCCGTCTGCGACGCCAAGCCTCTGAACACCCGCTCAAGAGCCAGTCCACGAGAGCGGCTTCTTAGCACTCATCTGCTGATCTAAAAGACCCCGGCTCCTCTTGTTAGTGGAAATCCCCGCTTTTGCGGGCAGGGGAAGTTCCATCAACGTTGGGGAGTTTGGGTCATGCCGATAGCATCATGTAGACTACGTCGAGGCGCGATCGCCTCGGGGCTTTTCTGGTTTGTTTTCCCGATCGTACAAGGCCCTTGGGCGGTGACGATCGCCTGTGCCCAAGCTTTGCGCGTTCTGACCGAGGAGGACGCGCTCGTCCTATTTGAGCGCCATCACCCCGCTCTACAAGCCCAAATGGCGGCTGTGCGGGCGGCCGAAGCCCGATCTGATCAAATCGCCTGGCCTCGGCCCATGCTGGAGGCGGCCGCAATGCCTTTTATGCTAGCCTCGGGCATGAGCGGCCTTTCGTTTATGGTGCGCCAGATGCTTCCGCAGTCGGCCCGGCTGCGGGCTGAGCGCGAGGCGCGCCTCTTTGAGGCCCAGGCCGCCACGTGGCGGGCCGCCGCCGAGCGCCGGACCCTACGCATGCGGCTTCGCATGGCCCTAGCGGAGCTGTGGATGCTCGGTGAGCAGGGGCGCCGGATAGACGCTCTGGTGGAGGAGCTACATCTCTTTGAACAGGTGGCCCTAGCCCAGTATGCCTCTGGCCGAGAGAATCAAGCCGCTGCGATTCGGGTTGGTCTGGAGCGCCAGCTCTGGGAGCGGCGCCGCCGAGAGCTCGCTGAACAGGCAGCCGAAAAGCGCGCTCAGCTTTGGGAGCTCACCGGAGGGGCACTTACACTGGGTCCGGGGGATTCCGTTCAATTGGCCCCCTTGCCGGATTCCTTTTCCGTAAGCCATGAGGCGCTTATGCGTCATCCCATGCGGCAAGAAGCTGAGGCCATGGTGCGCACCGAAGAGGCCATGGAGCGCGCGCAGCGGCTCATGCGCCGGCTGGAGCCGACCGTGGGGTTGGGGCTGAACCTGAGCCCCGAGGCCCGACGCCGCCTCTTCGGTTGGGAGCCCCTCATGCCCACAGTCTCCCTTGAAATCCCCCTATGGCGCAGACCCCTGGCGGCCCAAGAGCGCGAGCGCAGGGCGCAGCTTGAACGGAAGAGCCACGAGGCCCAGGCCCTCTGGCGGCGTCTTGTGGCGGAGGCGCAAGCCATACGCGATCAGGACCGCGAGCTTCGCGGCCTCTTGCGGACTTTAGAGGAGGCGCTTATCCCGCGGGCCCGCTTGGCTTGGGAGGCTGCGCTTGCGGCCTATGAAGGCGGCCGGATCCGTCACGTCGAGCTGCTTGAGCTTCGGCGCATGCTTCTGGAGCTGGAGCTAGAGCGCATCGCGGCGATCGGGCGGCGTGCGCTGTTGCGGGCTCGCTGGCTAGAGCTTGTGGAAAAGGAGCCTCAATCATGATCGCACAGAGTCGACGCTTGGCGTATATCGTCCTGCTACTCGGATTAGGTTTCGCGGGGGGATACTGGTGGGGGAGTCGGCAGGGGGGCGCATCGTCTACGCCGATCGGCTCTCGCAACCCCCGGGTCCCCAAGACGCTATGGACCTGTGGCATGCATCCGCAGGTGGTGCGGCAGGAGCCGGGTCTATGTCCGATTTGCCAGATGGCGCTCGTACCCCTTGTCCCAAACCGAGACACCACAGGAGGGGTGCGTGTTGATCCCGTCGCATTGCAAGCCCTTGGGGTGCGGCTTGTGGAGGTGGAACGCCGGCCCCTGGAGCATCGGATTCGGGTGCCGGCTGAGCTGGTCGTTCCAGATGGGGCGCGCACGGTGCTCGTGCTCAAATTCGAGGCCTACGTGGAGCGCCTTTGGGTGCGCGCCGAGGGGGAGCCCGTACGTCAAGGCCAGCCCGTAATGGAGCTCTACAGTCCAGAGCTTCTGAGCGCGCAGCGGGAGCTGCTTTCGGCCCTGGAGCTTCGGGAGCGCGCCTCCTCCGAAGAGGTCCGCCTGAGCGCTGAACGGCTTCTGGAGGCCGCTCGAGCTCGGCTGCGCCTCTGGGATGTCCCCGAGGCCTTCATAGAGCAACTGGAGCGCACAAGACAGGTGCAGCGCACCCTGCAGATTCTGGCCCCGAGAAGCGGCATCGTCACGCGTCGCATGGTCACGACAGGCCAGCGCGTGATGGCCGGTGAGCCCTTGCTGGAGATCAGCCGTCTGGATCCGCTTTGGCTGCTGCTTGCGGTCTACGAATCCGATCTGCCCTGGGTGCGCACGGGAGCCCCGGTGGAGGTGCGGCTCCCCATGTTGCCGGGCCGGACGCTTCGGGGCGTGCTGGAGTATCGCTATCCGGACGTAGACCCAAGCAGCCGGACCGCGCGTGTGCGTGTGCCCCTGGCCAACCCCGGGCTTATGCTTCTGCCCGGAGCGGGGGGAACAGCCGAGATCGTGTTCCGAAGCGAGCCCGTTGTGGCCGTTCCGGAGGAGGCGGTGCTGCTGTCCGGGGCGCGCGCCTTCGTATTGGAGGCCATAGGGCAGGGCCGGTTTCGCCCCTTGGAGGTTCGCCTAGGCCGTCGGGCCCAAGGTTACTACGAGGTGCTTGAGGGGCTTAAGCCCGGTCAACGGCTAGCCGGCGGGGCGACGTTTTTGATCGACGGCGAAGCCCAGCTGCGCGCCGCCTTAGATCGCCTCTCCGGTCACGATCATCGAGCCGAGGTCTCCGCAAAGGAGCCTTCCTCTCGGGCAGAGACCGTGCGCACGGTCCGCATCGCCTTGAGCACGATTCAATGCGAGATGTGCGTGGAGACGATTCAGCAGGCCGTCTCTGGGCTGCCCGGGCTACTCGCCTTTCGGATCGATCTCGCCCGACGAGAGGCCCTGGCGAAGCTCGACGTGACAAGGCTGAGCCTAAGCCTCCTAGAGCGGGTCATCGCCCGATCCGGGTACACGGCCAACCGCACCGCGCGCGATCCGGCCGCCTACGAGCGGCTTCCGGACTGCTGCAAGGAACCTGCGGATCAAAAGCAGCCCATCCCGGGAGACCGTGATCATGCTTAGGCACCTTATCGCATGGTCGGCCCACAACCGGCCGCTCGTGTATGCGTTTGGGCTGCTGCTTGTGGCCCTCGGAGCGTGGGCTACTTGGCATACGACCGTGGACGCCCTGCCGGATCTTTCCGATGTGCAGGTGATCATCGAGACCCCGTATCCCGGGCAAAGCCCGGAGCTGATCGATCAACAGGTCACCTATCCCCTGGCCTCTGCAATGCTGGCCCTGCCGCGCGTGCGCGATGTGCGGGGCTATTCGATGCCGGGCGTTTCGTTCGTGTACGTCATCTTTGAGGACGGCACAGATCTGTACTGGGCTCGAAGCCGCCTGCTGGAGCGCCTCGGCTACGCCCGCTCTCAACTGCCGGCCGGTCTGGAGCCGCAACTGGGTCCCGATGCCACAGGCGTGGGCTGGATTTTTCAGTACAGCCTAATAGATCGAACGGCTCGTCGAAGCCTGGCCGAGCTGCGCGCAATTCAGGACTGGTTTCTGCGCTACGAGTTGCAGGCCATAGCTGGCGTGGCCGAGGTGGCTACGGTGGGTGGCTTCGTGCGCCAATACCAGGTCCTGCTCGACCCTCAACGGATGGCCGCCTACGGGGTAACGCCCCAGGATGTCGTGGAGGCCCTGCGGGCCTCCAATCAAGACGTAGACGGCGGTATGCTTGAGTTCGGGGGCCGCGAGCAGATCATCCGGGCCCGCGGCTACCTACGCACGCTTGAGGAGATCCGCAACCTGCCCGTGCGGCCTCAGGCTATGCAGGGGTCCTCCTCCGCGATGGGCGGCGCCTTGCTCCAGATGCCTTTTTCTCAGGAGGCCGGAGCGGACGCATCCCCTACTGTGCGCTTAGCAGAGGTGGCCGTGGTGCAGCTGGGGCCCGCGCCGCGGCGGGGGATCGCCGAGCGCAATGGGGAGGGCGAGGTCGTATCGGGCATCGTCGTCATGCGCCACGGCGAAAACGCCCTGCGCGTGATCGAGCGCGTCAAGGCCAAGCTAGAGGCGCTGCGCCCCAGCCTGCCGGAGGGGTTGGAGATCGCAATCGACTACGACCGATCCCGGCTGATTCGGGAGGTCATCGCGACGCTCCGGGAAAAACTCCTGCTGGAGATGCTGCTCGTGGCCTTGGTCACGATGCTGTTTCTTGCCCATCTGCCCAGCGCCCTTCCGGCCCTGATCACGATCCCGACGGGCGTGCTTGCGGCCCTGCTTCTGATGTGGCTGCTGCGGATAGACGCCAACGTCATGAGCCTAGGAGGGATCGCAATCGCAATCGGGGTCATGGTCGACGCCGCCACGGTGATGGTGGAAAACGCCCACAAGCACCTGGAGCGGCTGCAAGCCCGTTGGGGTGCGGGGGAGATCCCACCTGCGGAACGGGCGAAAACGGTGCTGAAGGCGGCTCAGGAAGTGGGGCCCAGCCTGTTTTTCACGCTCCTGATCGTGACCGTTTCCTTTTTGCCCGTTTTCGCCTTAAGCGAGATGGAGGGACGCCTGTTTCGGCCCTTGGCGCTGACGAAGACCTTCGCCATGGCGGCCGCCTCGGTGCTCACGGTCGTGCTTGTTCCGCCGCTTATGCTGACTTTTGTACGGGGCCGGATCCTGCCGGAATCGCGCCACCCGCTTTCGCAGCTGCTCATGCGGGGCTATCGTCCGCTGCTGCGGTTCGCCCTTCGAAGGCCTCGTTTAGTGGTGTTCTTGGGCGCGGCGGTGCTGCTGGTGAGCTTGCTTCCCGTGCAGACGCTCTTGTTTGGGCGCCTCTGGGTGCCGTTTCCGCAAATCGGCTCGGAGTTCATGCCCCCTCTGTATGAGGGGGATCTGCTCTACATGCCCACCACGCCTCCGGGTCTTTCTGTGACAGAGGCCAGTCGGCTTTTGCAGCTCACGAATCGGATCATCAAGAGCTTTCCGGAGGTGGAGGCCGTCTTGGGCAAGGCCGGTCGAGCCGAAACGGCCACCGATCCGGCACCCATGGAGATGTTCGAGACGATCGTGCGGCTCAAGCCCCGTTCCGCGTGGCGTCCGGGCGTGGATCCAGATAGCCTCATCCGGGCCTTAGATGAAGCCGTGCGGTTTCCGGGCCTGACGAACGCCTGGACGATGCCCATTCGAGCGCGCATCGACATGCTCTCTACGGGCATGCGCACGCCGGTGGGGGTTAAGCTCTACGGGCCGGATCTAAAGATGCTAGAGGAGCTGGCTCGGCGGCTGGAGGCGGTGCTGCGCGTCGCTCCCGGAGTGCGCTCCGTGTACGCTGAGCGCATGCTTCAGGGTTCTTACCTGGAGGTCGAGCTCGACCGCGAAGCCGCCCTTCGCTACGGGCTCAGCTCGGGCGACGTGCAGCAGGCGCTCATGACCCTGGTTGCTGGTCAAGAGGTTTCGCAGTGGGTCTCGGGCCTGGAACGTTATCCCCTGGTGGTGCGCTTAAGTCGGGATTTTCGCCAGAATCCGGAGGCGTTGGCCCGCGTGCCGATCCCGATTCCCTCAGGGGGCACGGTGCCCCTGCAGCAGGTGGCCCGCCTCCGATGGGTGAGCGGGCCGTCTATGATTCGCAGCGAAAACGCCCGACCCAGCCTTTGGGTGTACGTGGACTTGCAGCCGGGGCAGGACGTGGGCTCCTTTGTGCGCCGCGCCCAGCGCCTTCTAAGGGAGCATGTATCGCTTCCGGCCGGATACACGCTGCGCTGGAGCGGTCAGTTCGAGCACCTAGAGCGGGCTCACAGAAGGCTGCGGCTGCTCATTCCCCTGACCTTGGCCAGCATTTTTCTGTTGCTATTGCTTAACTTCCGCAGCGCCGCCGAGGCCCTGTTACTCATGATTCCGCTGCCGTTTGCCGTGGTGGGGTCGGTTTGGTGGATGTGGCTGGCCGGATACAACATGAGCGTGGCCGTGGCCGTGGGATGGATCGCCGTGGCGGGCCTAGCGGCCCAGACAGCTGTGGTCATGCACGTATACCTGGATGAGGCCATACGCCGCTACCGCGACCAGGGGCGTCTTTTGGACCGCAGGGCCCTGGTTCAGGCGCTCGAGGAGGGGGCCGTAGAGCGACTGCGGCCCAAGATGATGACCGTGCTCACGACGCTTGTCGGACTGTTGCCCATTTTGTTCGGCTCCGAGCCCGGCTCCGAGGTGATGAAGCGCATCGCCGCCCCCATGGTAGGCGGGCTCATTACGAGCGCGCTTCATACCCTTGTCATGATTCCCGCCCTCTACGTGCTCGTTCACGGCCGCCGACTTCCCGGGAGCGCACAAGAAGAGCACGGAGGCCCTTCATGAGAAGCCAAACCGTTGGGGATTGAAGGCATGCATCGCGCCCGCTGCGTGCGCGCTCTGACAAAGGCTTTGCGGCAAATCGAGGGGTTTTCAGCCCGGGCCGGGGAGATCGGCTCCGCCGAGGTCATCCGGTGATCTGGATCGGGTGCCGCAGGAAGCGCATCCGCCAAGCTGCAGAAGCCGGCTACTGGGTTTGTCGCCATCAACCCAATACGAAGGAGCTCCGCTATGCGCATCGCCTGGTTGCTTGCGAGTGCCCTCCTGGGGACCGCCTGCGCTTCACCGGAACAGCCCGCCGCTACGCGCGAACATGCCGGGCATCAAGAGGAGGTCGCGTTTCGGAGTGATTCCAGCTGGATCCGCACCGAGCCCATCGAGCTTGCGTCCATCGACCTCAACCGAGACGGAAAGCTCTACTTTTGCCCTATGATCGAGGACAAGGTCTGGGCCGATCAGGAGGGAACCTGTCCGCTATGCCGCATGCAGCTTCGGGCTATCCCAATCGATGAGGGGCGCCGCAAGCTGAGCGCGGTCGGCATCGCGGTGCGCTAGGGGGCGGGAGGTAGCTCGATGGCCCGCTGGATCCGCAAAGCCCACCGCTACCTGGGCCTCATAGGAGGCCTGCAGCTTTTGGCCTGGGCCCTTGGCGGGGTTTACTTCTCCTGGAATCCCATAGCACGGGTGCGGGGCGAGCACCTAGCCGCCCCTCCGGAGAGCTGGTCAGGCCCTCCGCGGGGCCTAGCAAGCCCTGATCAAGTGCTAGCCGCCTTCTATGCGGCCCGCTCCGATACGCCTCAGGTGCTCGTGCTTACGCTTCGGCCCCTTTTGGGGAAGCCCGTCTACGAGATCGCGTATCGGGATCGTGGCGGGAAGCTGCGCTATGCGCTGGCCGACGCCCACACGGCTCGTCTGCGGCCTCCAATTAGACGGGAGGAGGCGCTGCAGATCGCTCAGCGGGACTTTCTCCCCCAGGCCTCCGTGCGCCGGATAAGCTGGATAGAGCGCTTGCCACCGGGAAGCGAATATCGCGGCAAGGAGCTTCCGGCCTGGCAAGTGGAGTTCGAGCATCCGACGGGCACGCGCCTTTACGTGTCGGCCGAACGTGGGCTCGTCACGGCCCGGCGCAACGACACCTGGCGCGTATTCGATTTCTTCTGGATGCTGCACACCATGGACTATCGCAATCGAAGCGACTTCAACCACTGGCTGCTGCGGGTCTTCTCGGTGCTGGGCCTGCTTACCGTGCTTTCGGGCTTTGTGCTTTGGATTGCAACAAGCCCCCGGCTGCGCCGTCCATTAGGCCGATTCCGGCCCCTGTCTGCGAGGGGGCGCTAAAGCGGGACGATACGCGTGCGGCCTGTTCGCAAACGGCGTTGGGCGCTGCGGCTAGTGGTGCTATTTGGGGTGATCAGCCTGCTAGCCGACGCCACCTACGAAGGCGCACGCGCGCTGGCCGGGCCCTTTTTGGCCACGCTTGGGGCCACGGCCTCCGCCATAGGGGCCATCTCCGGCGCGGGGGAGCTACTCGGGTACTTGTTTCGGCTTCTTTCCGGGTACTGGGCGGACCGCAGCCGGCGTTACTGGCTGCTCATGGGGACTGGCTATGCGATCAACTTAGGTGCCGTGCCCCTGCTAGCCCTGGTTGGGCATTGGCAATGGGCCGCGGCGCTGCTCCTACTGGAGCGCATCGGCAAGGGGCTGCGCACGCCTGCACGCGACCTCATCCTTTCCTACGCCTCCGCCCCTGTGGGACGCGGCTGGGCCTTCGGGCTTCACGAGGCCCTGGATCAGATGGGGGCGGTCTTGGGCCCCCTGCTCGTGGCCGCTATACTGGGAGCCCGGGAAAATTACGCCTTGGCCTTCGCCGCATTGGCCGTTCCGGCTACTTTGGCATTGGCCGTGCTGGGGTATGCGCGCCTGCAGTACCCCAGGCCCGAGCTATTGGAGTCCGCCGAGCAGCAGGCGACCGGCCGGCCTGCGGGGCGCTATCCGGCTGCCTTTGGGTGGTATCTGGCCGCGGCGGCTGCGCTGGCGATTGGATATGCGGATTTCCCCCTAATCGGCTATCACGCCGAACGACTCGGGCTATTGTCCGCGCGGTCGGTGGCCGCTCTGTATGCGCTGGCCATGGCCGTGGACGCGGCCTCGGCGCTATGCTTTGGCCGTTGGTTCGACCGCTCAGGTCTATGGGCTCTCATGGGCGCCCTTTTGCTCAGCGCCGCCTCCGCCCCCTTCGCCTTTGCCGAGCATCCGGAGGCTGTCGTAGCGGGGGCGATCTTATGGGGCATCGGCATGGGGGCACAGGAATCCGTGCTGCGCGCCGAAATCGCCCGTTTGATCGCCCCACAGCAGCGCGGGCGCGCCTACGGGATCTTCAACGCCTGCTTCGGGGCCGCTTGGTTCGGGGGCAGCCTCGTTATGGGGGCGTTATACGATCGCGCTTTGCTCGGGGCCGTGGTGGCCTGGTCGGTAGGCTTTCAGCTTTTGGCTCTGTTGCTAGTGGCCCTCACCATAAGAAAGGCCGCCCCGAGTGCTTCGGAGCGGCCTTAAGCGAGGCCGAAGCTCGGCTCATAGGTCCCACCAGCCTCGACGGAGACGCGGACCGCCCTCCCGCAAGGGGCCAGGTCGAAAACGGAAGCGGAGCGCTGGCCAGCGCTCCCACGCGCGTCTTCCCAGGGCCTGGCGCAGCCGCTGGTATTGCTCCGGTCCCACAATCTGGCGCAGTTCCTGCCCGAAGCGGATGCGTGCCATGCGCAGACGGGTTTCGGCTTCGGATATCCGGCGAAGCTGCGCCTCCACGCGTGCCATGTCGGGGTTTTCGGCCCGCAGCAGGCGCTCTAATTCGAGTCGTTCTCGCTGGAGTGCGGCGTGCAGGTCTATGGCCTCGCGCCGGAATCGATCGCGCGCCTCCTGTACCCGCTGCCGCTGTTCGGCTGTGAGCAGGGGCGGGGTTTGGCCTGTGCCCTGCGCCCAGGTCGGCTCGTGCATGGCCAGCACCAGCGCGCTCGCCACAATCAGGACTATGCTCATTGCTTCGTCCTCCTCGGAGTTGGTCCCATTTTCGCCGGATTAGACGGACTCATACGGGGAGCCGTTTAACGCGTCTTCTTCGGATTGATTTTCGTTGCTCGAGGGTCCTATCTTCGACTCAAAGACGTTAGGAGAAACGGAGCTCACCGATGGTGGCCTACTACATCGTTATCGGCCTGATCACGCTCATCGCGGTGCTTCTCATCCCCGTTGTGCTGCTGCAAAGCAGCAAAGGCGAGGGTCTAGCCGGTATAGCGGGGGGTTTTAGCGGAGCGCAGATCCTGGGCGTGCGCCGCACGGCGGATATCCTAAGCAAGACCACCACGGTGCTGGCGACGATCTTTCTGCTGTTGTGTCTACTGGCCAACTTCCTCATCGATCGCAGGTATACGCAGAGCATCATCCAGCAGCGCGCCACGGAGCAGGCTCCCGCCTCAGCCCCCCTTGTGCCTCCGGGTGGGACGCCCGCCAATAGGCCCGCCCCAACCCGGTAAGCTCCCGCTGCTCAGGTGGGCACCCAAAGATGCCGATCTAAGTCGACGCGGCCGTCCTCCAAAAACCGCACCCCCTCGGCGCGCAGCAGGTCCTCCATGACGTGGTAGCCGCCGAAATGCAGCCGGCCCGTGAGCTCTCCGCGGCGGTTGACCACTCGGTGTGCGGGGACATCGAGCCAGTTCCCCTCGCTTTTAAGCGCGCACAGGGCCCATCCCACCATGCGAGCTCCGCTGCGCAGGCCTAGATAAGCGGCGATGTGTCCATAGGTAGTAACCCGACCTGCCGGGATGCGGCGCACCACGGCGTAGACGCGTTCAAAATAATTTTGCTCCGTCCTCATCGGCCCTGCACAAGCAGCTCCAGCAGTCGGTCTTGGGCTTCGTTTACCGCGGCGGTGGGCACCGTGTAGTGGTTGGCCATGAGGCTGAAGACCAGCCATTCGCCTCGTTGGGTCTGGAGGTAACCCGAAAGCGTGCGCACATGCCCCACGAAGCCCGTCTTGGCGCGCACGCGCCCCCGCGCCGGACCGCGGCGCATGCGGTTAGCAAGCGTGCCGTCTACACCGGCAATGGGCAGGGATTCGAAGAAGGCGTCCCCATGAGGATGGCCGCGCATGAAGAGGAGCACCTTGACGAGGTCCTGAGGGGTGATGAGATTCAGGCGCGAAAGCCCGCTTCCGTCGACCATGACCACGCGGCTGGTGTCCAAGCCGGCTCGGACGAGGCTTTCGCGTGCGGCCCGTATGCCGGCCTCCGCGCTGCCCACCCCAAAGCGCGCGCGGCCCAGGGCGCGGAGCAGCAGCTCCGCGTACAGGTTTTGGCTGATCTTGTTGATCACGCGCACGATCTCTCGAAGGGGCGGCGAACGATGCGTCCAAAGAAGCCGCATGCGGCCGTAATCGGGCTTAATCGAGAGCTCGTCGACGTCTCGGGGCCGGCCGAGCACTTGGATCCCCCGACGCTGCAAGGTTTCGTATAGCACGGTGGTGAAGTACAGCGTGGGGTTGTCCACGGATAGCCGCGCGCGCACCTCTTGTCCTACGGGCAGGCGGGTGCGCACGTAAAAGGTGTTGCCCGCCCGTTCCCGATCGTAGCGTTCCCGCAGAGCCGAGTCAGCCGGAAGCGTGAGGGTCTGATTGTAAAGCCGCACATAGTCCGTCTCGGGTCGCACGACCAGGCGAGCCGGAGATCCGGGCTCCGCCCCGGCCAGCAGCCGCACCTCGATGACGTTCTCGTTGAAGGACAGGGCCGAAATCTGTGCGCTGTAGCCGTAGACTTCATCATCCCATGACCAACCATAGCCCAAGGGCAGGTCGTCGAAGGCGTCGTCGTCGCCAATGATGTCCCCGGTGATGACCCGTACGCCGCCTCTAAGCAGGGAGTCAGCCCAGGCTTCGAAGACCGCCAAGGGGTTGTCACCGAAGAACCGGGCCCCGATCGTGGGGTCTCCGCCTCCGCGCACAACCAGGTCGCCCCGAAGCAGCCCGTCTGCGATGGGCCCATCGGCGTAGAGGGACGTCTCAAAGCGCCACTCCGCTCCGAGCTGATCCAGCGCTGCGGCGGTGGTGAGGAGCTTCAGGTTGGAGGCGGGCACAAAGCTCTTCCGGGCATTGCGCGCATACCAGATCCGTCCGCTCTGAAGGGAGCGGATCTCCACGCCCCAGAAGGCGTTAGCGAAAGCCGGCTGATCCAGCAGGCGCTCGATGCGCGCGCGCAAGGACTGAGCCTGGGCACCGAGGCCGACCAGAAGCAGCCCCAGCAGCGCCGTATAGATCCGCGCGAGCATACTCGGTAGACGCGGCAAAAATAACCGCCCTCTAGAGGGGATCCAAACGGAGGCGACGCCTTGCGGGCCAAAGCCAGGCCGTAAGCCCCATGGGCCCGCTCAGAGCGTAGCGGGTGCGGGTCGGTCTCTAGAGGGCCGCAGATGCGTGATCGTTTGCACCGCGGGAGAAAAACGGCGTATCATCGCGCGCAGCGGAAGGAGGCGTTTATGGCCGAGCCTCTGGTTTGGGTCGAGCAGGCTGGTCCGGTATGCGGGATCCTGCTGAACAGGCCCGAAAAGCGCAACGCGCTCAACGGCGCTCTGATAGCGGCGCTACAGGAGGCCTTTGAGCGCGCGATCGACGAGCCGCAGGTGCGCGTGATCGTGCTCGGGGCCCGAGGGCCGGCTTTCTCAGCCGGCGCGGACTTGGAGCATCTGCAGCGGCTGCGGGGGGCCTCAAATATGGAGAACTGGGCTGACTCGCGGGCCCTTATGCGGTTGCTTAAGACGATCTATGGCTCTCCCAAACCCGTGATCGCGCGCGTGCACGGTCCGGCCGTGGCCGGCGGCTGCGGGCTGGTTTCCGTTTGCGACTTCGTGCTCGCCTCCCCTGAGGCGCGCTTCGGCTATACTGAGGTGCGCATCGGCTTTGTGCCCGCCCTGGTGGCCGTTTTCCTTCTGCGCCGCATCGGCGAGGCGCAGGCCCGGCGCTTGCTTCTGCATGGCGGGCTTATTTCGGCCGAGGAGGCTTATCGAATCGGACTGGTCACGGAGGTGGCCCCCTCGGAGCGGCTCGATGAGCGCGTGCGGGAGCTAGCCGATGAGTTGGCCTACCGCAACAGCGCTTCGGCCATGGCCCTTACGAAGCGGCTTCTGGCCGATTTGCCTGGACAGGGGCTGGAGGCTGCGCTCGAATACGCCGCCCTGGTCAACGCTTTCGCTCGCGGTACCCCGGACTGTCAGGCGGGGGTCGATGCCTTCTTGCGCGGCCAAGCCCCGCCCTGGAGCGCGGAAAAGCAGGCTAGCGGCCCTCAAGGGTCCTAGGGGGGTCTGCTTTTCAGCCTACGTGTTCGCGCTCCCAGCGCTCTAGGCGCTCCTGAAGGTAATCGGTGAGCCGATGCTCGCAGACGCGCTCCTGGCGCATCGTATCCCGATCGCGAACCGTGACCGTGCCATCTTCCAGGGTTTGGGAGTCGATCGTTACGGCGAAGGGCGTGCCTATTTCGTCCATGCGTCGGTAGCGGCGTCCGATGGCGCCCTTGTCGTCGTAAAAGGTCCGAAAGCGCCGTCTGAGGGCTCGGTAGATGGCTTCGGCCCGTTCGGGCATCCCATCCCGGTTGACCAGCGGCAGTACCGCCACCTTGATGGGGGCGAGCTTGGGATGTAGGCGCAGCACGACGCGCGTTTCGCCTTCCACCGGTTCCTCATCATAGGCGTCGGCGAGCACCATAAGGAGCGTCCGATCCAGGCCGGCTGAGGTTTCCACTACGTAGGGAATATAAGAGGTCTGCGTCTCCGGGTCGAAGTATTTGAGGTTCTTGCCCGAGTACTGCTGGTGGCGGGACAGATCGAAGTCCGTGCGGTTGTGAATACCCTCTACCTCTTGCCAGCCGATCGGGAATCGGTACTGAATGTCCACGGCTGCCTTGGCGTAGTGGGCCAGCTCATCGGGGCCGTGTTCGTGTAGGCGCAGCCGTTCGGATCGGATGCCCAGGCTGAGGTGCCATCGGTAGCGCTCTTCGATCCAGTAGCGGAACCAGGCCTCATCGGTACCCGGCCGCACGAAGAACTGCATCTCCATCTGTTCGAATTCCCGCATGCGAAAGATGAACTGCCGGGCCACGATCTCGTTGCGGAAGGCCTTTCCGATCTGCGCGATGCCGAAGGGGATCTTTTGGCGGGTCGTATCCTTGACGTTGTGGAAGTTCACGTAGATCCCTTGGGCCGTTTCGGGGCGCAGGTAGAGCAGGCTGGCCGAATCCTCCACGGGGCCCAAGAAGGTCTTGAACATGAGGTTGAACTGCCGCACATCGGTCCAATCGCGCGCCCCGCAGGTGGGGCAGGGCACGGCGTACCGGGCGATAAGCGCGCCCAACGGGGCGTCTTTCTGGTGCAGCTCATGTAGCAGGGCCTCGGCCTCCCGGCGTTTGTGTTTGCGCTCCAAGCGCTCGGCGAACTCCTCCAGAAGCTTATCGGCCCGAAAGCGGCCCTTGCACTGTCGGCAGTCCACAAGGGGGTCGTGAAAGCCCTCTACGTGCCCGGAGGCTTCCCAGACGCGCGGGTGCATGAGAATGGCCGCATCCAGGCCCTCGATATCGTCCCGCAGCTGGGTCATGGCCGTCCACCAAGCATCGCGGATGTGACGCTTAAGCTCCACGCCCAGGGGGCCGTAATCGTAGACCCCGCCTACGCCACCGTAGATCTCGCTGGATTGGAACACGAAGCCCCGGCGCTTACAGAGGGAGACGAGCTTTTCGAACAGGTCGGTTGCCATAGGCCGTTTACGTGCGTTTTGAGACGGGCAAAGCTACGGAGTGAGTTTGCACAATCGCCATGGCTATCTTCGCAACCGAAACGCCGTGCAGAACGTAAAAGCGCCCAGTGCGCACAGGAGGCCTTCTGCGGATGCCTGTTTTGGAGCTCGTCGAGGTCTGCAAAAGCTTTGGCCGCACGCGGGCTGTGGATCGGGTGACGTTCGCTGTTGAACCCGGCCGCGTCTTCGGCCTCTTGGGCCCCAACGGGGCGGGCAAGACGACCACAATTCGCATGATCACCTACATCCTGATTCCTGATTCGGGTCGGATCAGCCTGCTGGGCCAACCCGTGGGCCCCGAACAGCAGCGGCGCATCGGATATATGCCCGAAGAGCGCGGACTATACAAAAAGATGCGCGTACTGGAGCAGCTCATTTACTTCGGCCGCCTCAAGGGGCTCAGCCGACAAGAGGCCGAGGGCGCCGCACGCCGCTGGCTGGAGCGGTTACAAGCGCGGGGCTGGGAGCAGAAGCGCATCGAGGAGCTCTCCAAAGGCATGCAGCAAAAGGTGCAGTTTATCGCGAGCGTGCTCCATGAGCCGGAGCTGTTGATTCTGGATGAGCCCTACACGGGACTAGATCCCGTCAACACGGAGCTGCTGACCCAGGTTATTCTGGAACTTAAAAGCCAGGGACGCACGATTCTGTTCTCCACGCACCGCATGGAGCAGGTCGAGGCCCTTTGCGACGACATCGTGTTGATCCATCAGGGACGGGTTGTGCTTCAGGGATCGATGCGGGCGATAAAAGCACGCTATCGCAAGGATACTATCCGTGTGGCCTTCTCCGGTCCGGATGGAATTTTGGATCGCCTGCCCGGGGTGCAGATCCTCAGCCGCAGCCAGCATGCGGCGCAGCTGCGCCTGCTTGACGGGCGTCTGCGCCCCCAGGATGTGCTCATGGCCATAGCCGCGGAGGCGGAAATCGAGCGTTTCGAGGTGTTCGAGCCCAGCCTGCAGCAGATCTTTATCGAGGTCGTAACGGGCTCTATGCCGGAGGCTGCCTCATGAACTGGAATAAAGTCGGCATCATCCTGCTGCGCGAGTATACCGTGCGGGTGCGCTCTCGTGGCTTTCTGGTGGGCACCTTGCTGGGGCCGCTGGGGCTGCTGCTTATCCTCGTGGTGCCCGTGCTCGTGACCCTATGGACGCAGGATACCAGCCGACGTCGGCTCGCCGTCCTGGACGCTACAGGTAGACTGGGCCCGGAGCTTGTATCACGAGATACGGCCCGTTACTATGTGAGCCACGAGCCCGAATCCGCTCTGCGCGAAGCGGTCCGATCGGGGCGCGTGGACGGATATCTGCTTTTGCCCCCCGATGTACTGCAAGGCGGACGAGCGCACCTCTACACCCGCGGCGGTGGGGGGCTAGCGTTTCGGGAGAGGCTAGAGGCGGACGTAAGCGAGGTCGTGCGCTTGGAGCGGTTGCGCCAGGCGGGGCTGGATACGAGCGTGATCCGGCTGGCGCGTGAGCGCGTACCGCTGGAAACACACCGCATTACCGAAACGGGCGTGGAACGCGACCAAGGCCTCATCCTGGCGGGCCTCGGCTACGTGCTCGGATTTCTTATCTACGTGATGATGCTTATTTACGGGGCGCTCGTCATGCGTGGGGTGATCGAGGAGAAGACGAATCGCATTATCGAAGTCTTGGCCTCCTCGGCTCGGCCTTTCGAGATCATGATGGGCAAGGTGCTGGGGATCGGGGCGGTGGGGCTAACGCAGATCCTGATTTGGATCCTACTGGGGATGGGCATTCTCGTCGGGCTGGGCCCCTTTTGGGCCGCCCTAATGTCCGTGTTTGGCGCCAATACTGGTCAGGAGGCTACCGCCCTGCCCGTCGGTCTTGCTCCCTCCGGCATCCCCGCCAGCCTGCTGATGGCGTTTGTGTTCTACTTTCTAGCCGGGTATTTTCTGTACGCCACCCTCTTTGCCGCTATCGGCTCGGCCGTTGATCAGGAATCCGACGCCCAAAATCTGCAATGGCCCATCACGCTGCCCATTATCGTCCCGATTTTTTTCATCACCAATGTCATAGCCGATCCGGATGGCGTATTGGCCGTGGTGCTGTCTTTGGTGCCCTTCTTTGCTCCTATCCTGATGGTCGTGCGTCTGGCCGCTACGACCGTGCCCCTCTGGCAAGTGGGGCTTTCGGTCTTGCTGCTTGCGCTTGCTTTCTGGGCCGGGGTTTGGATATCCGCTCGAATCTACCGGGTCGGCATCCTGATTTATGGAAAGAAGCCTACCTTAAGGGAAATCTTACGCTGGGCCCGGCAAGGCTAGCCATGCGACCGGAGGCGTTTAGTCGGCCCATCGTGCTGGTAGGCGACGAATGGATTGCGGGGCTAGATGTGGTGCGCTATCTGCCCGCATGGCCCGTGCTGAATAAAGGTCTGCCCGGGGCGGATCTGGGCGCGCTTTCGGCCCGCTTGTTTCAAGACGCGCTGCGGCTTTTTCCGGATTTGGTCGTGCTTTGCGCCGGCGCCCACGATTTGCGCAAGGGCAGAACCGAAGAGGCCATCACGGGGGATCTGGAGGCGATCATAGGGCGCCTCTTAGGCGCGAGCCGGCCGATTCGAACCTGGCTTTGCGCGGTGCCCCCGCTTCCGGCCTCTTGGAGTCCTCCGGAACGCGTAAGGGCGCTCAACCGCCGCCTGCAAGGGCTTGCGGAGGCCTACGGGCTCGTTTTCTTGGATCTCCACAAGCTTTGGGCCGATCCGAAGGGCGCCCTCCGGGAGGCTTACAGGGGAGATCCCATAAGCCCGGCCGCCTACCGGGTGTGGGGCGAGCTATTGGAGGCCCATCTGCGCGCCCTGTAAAGCTTGTCTTGCGCCCTCGGCCGCCCCTATCTTGACCCGCAAGGATCGACCGCGCCTATGTGGGAGCGACTACAGGCGATTCGCGAACGCTTCGAGACCCTAACCCAACAGCTCTACGATCCGGCCACGGCGGCCAATCCGGCCGCGCTAGCTCGGATCGCGCGCGAGCACCGCGAGCTAGAACCCATCGTGCGCGCTCTGACCGAGTATGAGCGCATCAGAGGCGATCTAGAGGAATACCGTAAGCTACTTCGAGAAGGCGGCGACGCCGAGCTCGTCGAATGGGCCAAAAGCGAGATCCGAGTCCTCGAGCCCGAGCTTGAGGCGCACGAGGAGCGCCTTAGGCAGCTGCTTATCCCTAAAGACCCCGCAGACCGACGAAACGCCATCGTGGAGATCCGGGCCGGGACCGGGGGCGAGGAGGCGGCCCTGTTCGCTCGAGATCTGTTCCGCATGTACACCCGGTATGCGGAGCGCAAGGGCTGGACCTGGGAGCTCCTGGATGCCCATCCCTCGGATCTGGGGGGGTTTAAAGAGGTCGTCCTCCTGGTTAACGGCCCAGACGCCTATGGGCATCTGAAGTATGAGTCCGGCGTACATCGGGTGCAGCGCGTGCCCGAGACGGAATCCAGCGGCCGCATTCATACCTCGGCTGCCACGGTGGCGGTCTTGCCGGAGGCCGAAGAGGTGGATGTCGAGATCCGGCCCGAAGAGCTGCGTATCGACGTCTTTCGCGCGGGAGGTCCGGGCGGACAAAACGTAAACAAGGTCGAAACGGCCGTGCGCATCACGCATCTGCCGACGGGCCTTGTGGTGAGCTGCCAAGATGAGCGCTCTCAGCACCAGAATCGAGAGAAGGCCATGCGCCTGCTGCGCGCTAAGCTCTATGAAATAGAGCGCCAGCGCCAAGAACAGGAGCGGGCGCAGATGCGGCGTTCAATGGTCTCAACAGGTGATCGGAGCGCAAAGGTCCGCACCTACAACTTTCCCCAAAGCCGGGTTACGGATCACCGGGTGGGTCTTACGCTTTACCAACTGTCCGAGGTGCTCGACGGAGCGCTGGATCCCCTGATCGAAGCTCTGCGCATCGCAGACGTGGCCGAAAAAATCAAAACTGGCTCCTTATGAGGCGCCCCTGGGTGCTGCTGTTGGGCCCGCATCAGGCCGGGGATCGGATCTTCATAAGCACGCTGGCCCGGAGCCTACGGGCGTTCTCCGGGCCCCTGGTGTTCGTGCACGGGCCAAGCGAGCAGGCCGATGTGCTTTTTGCGCAAACGCAGATCGCGGCGCAGCGCACAGGAAGCCTGTACCAAACCGCGACCAGGGAGGCCGAAGAGGCCGTCCTGCGCAGCGTGCGGGAATGGAATCGGCGCCTGGTGGCCCTGATGACGGAAAGCGGGCTTCCGGCCGTGGGTATTCAGGGAACCGACCGGCGCTTGCTTGTGCGCGAGCGCGAGCTACAGGTCCGCGACGCGAGCTGGTTTTGGCAAATCGCCGCTTCGGGGGCCAGGCCGGTCCTCTCCTCGCTGGCCTGGCAAGGGGAGGCGGTCTACCTGGAGCACCCCCTTGAGGCCGCGCTGGCTATAGCGGAGGCGCATCCGGAGGCCGAGGTTGTGCTCTGCGATCAGGTGCTTGCCCACAAGCTGGAACAGGAGCCCGATTGGGCCCACTTGCGGGAGCTCGCATACCTGCGCGACTGGCGGCCTGTGCGCTTCCGAGCCCCGTTGCGCGTCGTGGCCAATTGGCAAAGCGGAATCGACGCCAGCGGGGTCGTGCTCCGATGGTGAGCGTGGCGGCCTTGTGGGGGGATCGGGCCCGACGCATTGCAGGGCTCATGAGCGGCACCTCCTTAGACGGCGTGGACGTGGCCATAGCCGATTTCTCGGGATCCGGATCCAACCTGCGCATGCGGCTTTTGGCTTTTCACAGCGAGCCGTATCCGGAGTCCCTGCGCAGGGCCCTGTTTGTCGTACAAGATCCTAGACGCGGCCGCCTGCGCGAACTGGCGCAGCTGCACATGGAGTTGGCCGTTTTCTACGCCGAGGCCGTGCGCCGAGGCGCCGAGCGGGCCGCCATCCCGGTCGAATCGCTAGACGCCGTCGGCTGTCACGGCCAGACGGTCTACCACATCGGCTTTCCAGACCCGGCCCTAAAGCACCGAGTTCCGGCCACCTGCCAGATCGGTTCCGGTCCCGTGCTGGCGCAGCTATTAGGCCGGCCGGTTGTTTACGACTTCCGCTCAGCCGACATCGCCGCAGGCGGGCAGGGAGCCCCGCTTGTGCCGTATTTCGACTGGGTGATGTTTCGCCATGAGCGCGAAAACCGCCTGTTGCTCAATATCGGCGGGATCGCCAACGTGACCGTCTTGCCCGCCGGTGGGGCGCTTGAGGAGGTCTGGGGCTTTGACACGGGCCCGGGCAACATGCTCATCGATGCGCTCGCCCGTCGGCTCTTCGGGCTCGACTACGATCCAGACGGAAGGGGGGCTTTGGCCGGTCGCGTCGATGAGGAGCTCCTAAAGCGCTGGCTAGGCCAGAGGAGGTTTCGCCGCCCCCCGCCGCGCTCTTTTGGGCGGGAGCAATTTGGGGCGCGTTACCTAGAGGGCCTGCTGCGGACGATGCGCCGCCGAGGCCTCAGCCCGGAGGATATGATGGCCACCGTATCAGCCCTCACGGTCGAGGCCATATGGCGCGCTTATGGCGATTTTGTCGCTTCCGAGTGCCCGGCGCATCGTGTGCTTGTGGGCGGCGGCGGGGCCCACAACCGTTTCCTGATGCAGCGGCTCAAGTGGCGTTTTGCGCCCGTTCCGGTGGAGACGACCTGGATCTGTGGCGTTGACCCCGATGCGCGCGAGGCCCTCTGCTTTGCCCTGCTGGCTCACGAGTTCTTCCAGCGCACCCCCACGAACCTGCCTCGCGTAACCGGCGCGCGCCGTCGAGTCGTGTTGGGAGCCTTGGCGCTGCCTTAGAGTGCGGAGGGGATATGATCGACCTGTCCGGCAAGGTTGTGCTGGTCACAGGGGCCTCCCGCGGCATAGGAGCGGGCATTGCGCGCGTGCTGGCGCGCGCCGGAGCCGAACTTGTGCTGCATTACGGACGGTCGCATGATCAGGCCCAAGCCCTGGCCCGCGAGATCGGCCCGGAGCGCGTCCGCCTGGTCTCGGCCGACCTGGCTCAGCCAAAGGCCGCGCTTCGGCTATGGCGGCGGGCCTTAAGCTGGCGCGGGCGCATAGACGTGCTCGTCAACAACGCCGGCGTGGCGCTGGCCGCCAGCCCGCAGGCGGACTGGGAGCGTTGGAGGCGCGTCTGGGAGGAGACGCTGCGCGTAAACCTGCTCGCCTCGGCCCATCTGTGCCGGGAAGCGATCGCACATTTTCGAACCCGCGGCGGGGGCGTGATCATCAACATCGCCAGCCGGGCCGCTTTCCGAGGAGACACCCCAGAGTATCTGGCCTACGCCGCCTCCAAGGCCGGCTTGGTCGCGCTTACGCGCTCGATCGCCCGAGGGTACGGCCGCGACAACATCACGGCCTTCGTCGTGGCCCCGGGCTTCGTACGCACGGACATGGCCGAGGCCTTCATCCAGCGCTACGGCATGGACTACGTCACCCACGACATCCCCCTGGGGCAGATGGCCGAACCCGAGGACATCGGCTACGTGGTGGCGTTTCTGGCCTCTGGGCTGGCCCGGCACGCCACCGGGGCCACGATCGACGTAAACGGCGCCTCCTACGTGCGCTGAGACCCCACCCGATCTGATCTTGACGGCACCGTTCAGGGCCGCGCACGCAAAGCCCCAAGGGCCTCCTCGGGAGCCTATTCCTATGGGAAAAGCGGCCCCTCTCTTTGCGGAGCCTGCCTGCGAAATAGCCAAAAAAGCCGGGGCACGGGGCCTGACCCCTGCGGCTGAACTCTGGGATGCGCCGCACCGCAGGCGCCCTCGCTCGAAAAGGGAGGGTACGTTTCTGGATCACGTAGAGGGCATTTTCGTAGCCCGACTAGGTAAAATCGTGTTGGCAGGAAAGGGATATATCCCGAAAACGCGCTTGTGCATCCGTCGGCAATTTTTTTGCGTGCCCGCCTTAGGCAACAGCCGAGCAGAGGGCGGCTATGGAGAAGATACAGCCGAACGGCGCAGGCCATGGGGGGCGCGCTCCGGTCTCTGGACTGCTCTGGGAGGAGGCGGCGCCCTTCGTGCTAGAGGGGCTTCCGGATGCTCTGCTGGTGCTGAGCCCTCAAGGGGACCTAGCCTACGAAAATCCCGCTCTGAGAAGCCTGCTTGGGGGGCTTTCCGCAGACGAAATCTGGGTCCGAATGTCCCCTTTGGAGCGCACGCGTCTGCTGCGCGCCTTTGTGCGGGCCCGTCGGGGGGAGCGCGTTGAGCTTACGCTTGCAGGCCTCGGCCGAGGCTGGGCGGTGACCGTCTTCCCCTGGGGGCTTTCCGGGCAAAGGCTAGGGGTGGCTATCTGCGCTCGGCCTAAATCGGAGGTCCCGTCGCATCACTTCTATGAGGTCATTGCCAGCCTCAGCGCGGCCATCTATAGCGCCCTTCCGGATCCCGATGTTCGGGCGCGCTACCTTCTGCTTTCTCCGGCCATCGCGCGTATCACCGGCTACGAACCAGAGCGTTTTCAGCGCGGGAGCTCCCTTTGGTTGGAGATCACGCATCCAGAAGATCGGCCCAGCGTGCGCAAGGCCTGGGAGGACTTTTTGCATCACCCTCAGCCGGGCCGGATATTGCGCCTGGAGCATCGGATCTTGCATGCGGACGGCGGGATTCGTTGGGTGCTGGATGAGGCCCGTTGGGTGGCCACCTCTGAAGATGGACTGCGGATCGATGGGATGGTGGTAGATATAACGGAGCGCAAGCTATCGGAGCAGGTGCTCATACGCGCCCGAGAACAGGCCGAAGAGGCCAGCCGGATGAAGTCCGCCTTTTTGGCGAACATGAGTCATGAGATCCGCACGCCTCTAGCCTCCATTTTGGGCTTTGCGGAGCTACTGCGAGACGAGCTGCGCGCCATGCCGGAGGTGCCGGCGCATTTCCTTGAGTTCTTGGAGGCCATCCGCTCCAACGGCCGGCGCTTGCTCAACTTGCTCAACGACATTCTGGATTTCTCCAAGATCGAGGCCGGGCGCATGGAGCTGCGCTACGAGCCCGTCGAAGTGCCCGCGCTCATCGATGAGGTTGTCGCCGGATTGCGCGCGCTGGCCGACGAAAAAAGCCTCTACTTGACCAGCGAACACGCCGATCCGGCTCTTACCGTCATGGCCGACCCCGTGCGCTTGTCTCAGGTGCTTGTCAACCTGATCGGCAACGGCATCCGCTTTACCGAGCGCGGGGGGGTTCGGGTGCGCTCCTATCGGGCTGAGCAGCAGGCTGTTATCGAGGTGCAGGATACGGGAATCGGGATCTCGGAGCAGGCGCTGCCTAAGCTCTTTAGGGAGTTTTTCCAGGAGCACGCCGACCCCAATCGGCCCCGCGAGGGCACAGGGCTGGGGCTGGCCATCTCTATGCGGCTGGTGCGCATGATGGGGGGTACGATCACCGTACAGAGCAAAAAGGGGGAGGGCTCCACCTTCACGGTCCTCATCCCCCTTCGAGAGCGCACCGCAGCCGCAAGACATGAGCGCCGGCCCCGGGTGCTTGTCGTGGAAGATGCGCCGGAAAACGGGCAGATCCTGGCCTACTATCTGCGGGAGGAATTCGACGTGCAGGTGCTCGGCTCGGCTGAGGAGGCTCTGGATTGGCTGGAAGAGCACCACGTCGATGCGCTACTGGTGGACATCTACCTAGGGCAGGGAATGGATGGCGTGGAGTTGGTGCGCCGGCTGCGGCAGCGGCCGGGCTGGGCGGAGATCCCCATCATCGCGCAAACGGCCTACGCGGCTGCGGCCGAAGAGATCAAGTTTTTACAGAGCGGCTTCAACGCCCTGCTCATCAAGCCCATCTCCAAAGAGGAGTTGCTGGCCTGCCTGCGCCGACACGTAGGGCCTCGGCATCGGTTCCCTGAGGAGCTGGTATAATGGCCGTCGGCCGTTGTACCTTGGGCCGCCGCTCGTTCTTAGCGAGGGCGTTGGTCCGCATCAAATCGGCCTTTAGCTGAGCGACCCATGGCGGTGGAGTCCATTCGTTGTATTGGGGTTTTTACCAGCGGAGGCGATGCCCCTGGCATGAACGCCTGCATCCGGGCTGTTGTCCGAACCGCGCTGCAACACGGCCTGGAGGTCATCGGCATCCGGCGCGGCTACGCCGGCATGATCGAGGGCGATTTTGTGGAGATGGACGGCACAAGTGTCTCGAACATTATCCAGCTTGGGGGCACTATTCTGAAGTCCGCTCGCAGCGAGGAATTCAAAACCCCCGAAGGTCGGGCTCGGGCGGCCGAACAGCTCAGGCGCGCCCAGATCGATGCTTTGGTCGCCATAGGCGGAGATGGCACTTTCCGAGGGGCCTCGATCTTTCATGAGGAGTACGGATTCCCCATCGTCGGCTGTCCCGGCACGATCGACAACGATCTTTTTGGCACCGACGAGACGATCGGCTACGACACGGCCGTCAATACGGCCCTACAGGCCATCGACAAGATCCGCGACACGGCCGACGCGCACGATCGGCTCTTTTTTATCGAGGTTATGGGTCGGGATTCGGGCTTCATCGCTTTGGCCTGCGCCATCGGGGGCGGGGCGGAGCTTGTGCTGGTGCCGGAGGCCTTCGTGGACCTGGAGGAGATCAAGGAGTCCCTGCATCGGGTCCTGGCGCACCAACGCCGCAGCAGCATCGTGGTTGTGGCCGAGGGTGACGAGTTGGGCGGCGCGCCGGAGCTGGCGGAGAAGTTGCGCTCGGTCTTTCCCCATTACGAGCTCCGCGTGACCGTTTTGGGCCACATCCAGCGCGGGGGCAGTCCCACGGCCCGAGACCGAGTACTGGCCACCCGGCTCGGCGTAGCCGCTGTTGAGGCCCTCCTCGATGGCCATACGAACGTCATGGTGGGCGTGGTCAACAACGAGATCCATCTGACGCCCTTGCGCAACACCTGGTCTAAGAAGAAGACGATCGACTACGACCTGCTCCGCCTGGTGCAGCTGCTGTCCTAATATGGGTCTCAATATGAGACGAAGACCCCGTCGGAGGACGCCTCAGATGGGTTTTTTGCGGCGACTCCGGGATCGGAACAGGGCTTGAGCGGTGCCGGAAATTGGGACGTTGGGCACACGTCCCGGGGTGATGGAGTCTCTTCCCAAGTTCGGTGGAGGGTATGGTGCGGATTTACATGTTATCTGGGCAGCCGGCTCAGCCAAGACGCACGACCGATGGGCTGCCCCCCCAGAGGGCCAACTGGCCTAGAAGCGGTCGGATAAATCGACCGAGAGCTTCTGGTCTGGTCCTGGGGCTTAAGGAGCAGATCCTGCTTATGCTGGCCTTCGGGATCGCCTCTTTCTTACTGGGCGTGGCCTCTACGCTGTAGGGCCAAAGCCTAGCCAATCGCGGTGTGCGATCAGCCGGTTGCGCAGGCCATCTGAGCGGGTCTGTCCCGGATAGCCGGCCGCTTGATAGGCGGCCAGGACTTGCTCTTTTGTGGGGCGTCGCAGCGTATCCAGAGCGCGGCCGACTTCCCGGTAGGCGGTTCGGAACGGCACTCCAGCGCGTACCCGCTCCAACGCGGCGGCTGTGGCGAAGAGCTCCGGAGTGCAGGCCGCCTCAAGCCGGTCGCGACGGAAACGAGCCCCCTCGAGCGTGCGGCGCACGGCCTCCAGCAGCTCCGGCGCAAGAAGCAGGGCGCGCAGGAGCGCCTCTTTCGTCAGCTGCAAGTCCCGATGGTAGCCGGAGGGCAGATTCGCGGGCAGGCTGAGCAGCAGGCTGAGCTCGGCCGTAAGACGATGATAGGAGGCGCGCACCAGTTCCAGGACGTCGGGGTTGCGTTTCTGCGGCATGAGGCTTGAGCCCGTCGTATAGGCGGCCGGCAGCTCCACGAAACCGAACTCCTGGCTGGAGAAAAGCACAAGGTCCGAGGCGAGCCGATTGAGCGTGGCCCCGAGCTGCACCAAGGCGTGCACGACCCAAGCCTCCAGCTTGCCCCGGCTCAGCTGAACGCTGGTGACGGCCTCGGGCACACGCCGAAATCCCAGCCGCTCGGCCACGGCGTCTCGGGGCATCGCCAGATACGGCACGCCATAACCTGCTGCGCTGCCCCACGGGGAGCTGTTGATTCGGTCGTGGGCTTGCCGAAGCCCCTCTAGGTCGTCGAGCAAAAGCTCAGCATACCCCAGCGCCCACAGCCCTAACGTGGAGGGCATGGCCCGCTGCAGGTGCGTGTAGCCGGGCATGAGCCAGTCGGCGTGCTTGTCGCCTAACTCGAGGAGCGGTTCGATAAGCGAGACCAGAAGCCGGCCGATCCGGACTAGGTGTTCGCGCGCGAAGAGCCGAATCGCCACCAGCACCTGATCGTTTCGGGATCGGCCCGCCTGGATTTTCTCCCCCACCGGCCCGAGGGCCTTTACCAGAGCCCGTTCGATGACGGTGTGCGCATCCTCGTCTTCAGGACGCACCACCAGCGCCCCCGATATGGCCTGTTGGGCCAGCTCCTCAAGCACGCGCTCTATGGAGGCCCGCTCCTCGGCGCTGAGCACCCCCATCTGTTCAAGGGCCCAGGCGTGGGCCCGGGTGCCCTCGATGTCGTAGGGCAACAGCCAAGTATCCCACCGGTGGTCTTCGCCCACCGTAAAGCGCTGCACCCACTCGGCGGGCGGCACGTCCTTTTCCCAGAGAAGCTTCATGGCAGCTCAAAGTAGCTTCGGATGATGGCCTTGTAGACGGCGACGGCGCGCCGCAGCTCCGCGATCGGCACATGCTCCTGGGCTGTGTGCGAAAGCTCGCTGGAACCCGGGCCGAGCTTCACCACGGGCAGATCGCGCAGAAAAACCCAATCCGAGGCCGTAGGGGACCCGAAGGGCTTCGCCCCGGGCAGCGCCCGCAGACAGGCCCGCACGATGCGCGCCTCAAGGGGAGTGCGCACGGGCACGATGCGCTGGCTATATACGGAGACCTCCGAGGAGACCTGCTCCTGAATCAGCGCCACCAGCTCCTCGTGCTCGTAGGCGGGGGTGGAGCGGATGTCGACCGTAAAGACGCATTGCTCGGGGATCACGTTGCGAGCCGTGCCGCCCGAGATGGTCGTAACCGCTACGGTCGGATAGCCCAAAAAAGGATCCTCTCGGTCAAAGCGCAGCGCCTGCAGCCGCAGGATGTCTTGCGCGGCCTTCAGGATGGCGTTTTCGCCCAGATGCCCGCGCGCCGCGTGCGCGCTTCGGCCCCGCGCCGTAAGCGTAAGAATCAGCACGCCTTTTTGCGCCACGCACGGCTGTAGGCTTGTGGGCTCTCCGATTATGGCGGCGTGTAGAGGTTCCAGCGCCGGACGGATCTGCTCCAGGCCGTTATAGCCGCCGCCCAGTTCTTCGCAAGCCGTCAGCGCCACGATAACGCGTCCGGGCGGGCGATAGCCCTCTGAGGCCAATTCGGCCAAGGCGACGATCATGGCCGCCACGCTGGCCTTGGCGTCCACGGCGCCGCGGCCGTAAACGGCCCCATTTTGCACAACGGCTGCAAAAGGAGGAAAGGGATGTCCCTCGCTGGGGGGCACGACGTCCAGGTGGGAGTTTAAGAGCAGCGTGTCTGAGGGATCCTCCCCAAGCCAGGCGTAGACGTTGTCGGCGATACGCCCTGTCGGCAAGCCCTGTCGGCGCAAGAAATCCTCCACCCAGTCCGCTATCGGCCCCTCCTCATGGCTTAAAGAGGGGATCTGTACCAAGGCCTGATGCACAGCCAACACATCGTACATGGCAGGAGCAAAGGTACGTCATCTGGCCGCAGGGGAAAAGCCTCAGCACGCCTTGCGCCTCAGGAGCGGGGAACCGTATGTTCCTGACGCTGGCTTATCGGCAAGGAGGCCCAAGGTATGAAACCCACAAGACAGGCCCCCGATCGAGACGCTCCGGATGAACTAGCCGTTCTGGAGGAGGACTTGCGTCTGCTCAAGGAGCGTCTTACAGATCTAGGCCGGGAAGCCCTCCGGACTGCGCGCGAGGCCCTGAACGCACCCGTAAAGCATTTAGAGGCCTCGGAGGCCTATCGGCATGCTCAACAATGGGTCGAGCAGGGCCGTATGTGGGTGCGTCGGCACCCCGAGCGCGCCCTGCTGGGGGCGCTGTTGGTGGGCTTTCTGGTGGGACTTCTTTGGCCACGTCGATGATGGAAACCCCGGTGACCCTGCTCGAGCGGGTCCTGCTGCGTCTGCAGGAGCTGGTGCGCGATCTTGTGGATCTGATGGAGGCCCGCCTTGAGCTCTTTCGGTTGGACCTGGCCGAGCAACTGGCCGAGCTCATCGGACGCCTATTGGCTTGGCTGCTGCTGCTTGGGCTCCTGGCCTTGGGGCTTAGCTTTGGGCTTTTGGCTTTGGCCTTGTGGCTGGGGGGACTACTGGGGCACGCCGCTTGGGGGTTTGCGCTCGTCGGAGCTGGGCTGCTTTTGCTAGGAGGGCTAGGGGGTCGGTTGGCCTTTTCCGTGATCGGCCGGGCGGTTCGCCGGGGCATCCTGCGCGCCCTGCTTGCGGAGACGATAGGAGAGGACTCTCGTGGACCCCATCGAAGCGCAGCTGATGCTGCGCCGCCAGGCGCTGCAACAAGAACTAACGCGCGCCCGTGAGGACGTATCCGCCTCCCTGGAGGCGCTAAGCGAGGAGCTGCGCTACAGCCTCGATTGGCGCCGGTGGGCCCGTCGCTGGCCTATCGCCAGCCTGTTGCTTTTGGGCGCGGTGGGCTTCGGGCTAGCCCGCCGTCTAGGCGGCCGCGCCGGACCCAGAGCAGAGGGCTGGGGGCGCGCCCTGGGTAGGGGGTTTCTGAACAGCTTCGCCGGGGCCCTGGCCTCCGCCCTCATACGGGGGATCCTATCCCGCTGGGGCTCCTCAAGCAAGTCCGAACCGCGGTAGGCTGTTTCCGTATACTTGATTTGCCCTCGAGTTGGGCGTATTTTCCTTTCCACCATCCGCATCGCTTTCACCTCGCGCGGCGCCGGAAAGGGGGAGAACTTAAGCGTATGTCCCATCGTATTCGCAAGGCAGCCGTTATTGGGGCGGGCACCATGGGGGCCCAGATCGCGGCGCATCTGGCCAACGCCGGGGTGCCCACGCTGCTGCTCGATCTTCCGGCATCAGAGGGGTCCGATCGCAACGCCGTCGCACGGGCCGGCTTGCAACGCGCTCTGCAGCTTAAGCCCGCCGCGTTCATGCATGCGGATCGGCAGCGTCTTGTCGCGATCGGCAACACCGAGGATGACCTTGAGCGCATCCGAGAGGCCGACTGGATCGTGGAGGCGATCGTGGAGGATCTGGAGGCCAAGCGCGCGTTGTGGGCGCGCCTGGAGCCTTTTGTGGGATCCCAAGCGATCGTCTCCAGCAACTCCAGCGGTATCCCCATGCATCGGCAGCTGGAGGGGCGCTCCGAAGCGTTTCGGAGGCGCTTTCTGGGCACGCATTTCTTCAATCCGCCTCGGTACCTGTACCTGCTTGAGCTGATCCCAACCCCGGATACGGATCCGGAGGCGCTGCGACGCATGCGTCTTTTCGGGGAGCGTATCCTGGGCAAAGGGGTCGTGATCGCCAAGGACGTACCCGGTTTCATCGCCAACCGCATCGGGGTCTACGGCCTAGCGCAGGCTATGCGCGCGATGTTGGAGCTGGGCTTAAGCCCGGATGTGGTGGATTTCCTGACGGGGCCTCTTATCGGGCGCCCGAAAAGCGCCACCTTCCGCACGGCGGATCTTACGGGGCTGGATGTGCTTTACCGGGTGGCCCGGGATCTTGAGCAGGCTACGGGCGATCCAGGCTTTGCCCTGCCGGAGGTGGTGCAAAGGCTTCTGGAGCGCGGCTGGCTGGGAGAGAAGACGACTCAGGGCTTCTACAAGCGCGTGCAAGATGAGTCTGGCAAGCGGCGCATCCTGACGCTCAACCTCCAGACCCTGGAGTACGAGGACCGCGGCAAGGTTCGGCTTCCGGAGCTGGAGCCGATTCAGCAGCTTGCGGATACCGCCGCGCGCATTCGGGCCCTGCTTCGCCTAGAAGGCCCTTTAGGGGAGTTCATGCGCCGCACCACGTACGGGCTTCTGCATTACGCGGCTCGGCAATACGGGGTGGTCTCCGACGCGATAGAGGACATCGACAACGCCCTCAAATGGGGCTTCGGATGGGAGTATGGACCCTTTGAGCTATACGATCTGCTGGGCCTTGATGCCGTAGCGGAGGTCTTCGCCGCCTTGGGCTGGGAGGTTCCGCCGATCGTGCAAGAGCACCTGCGCGCCTCTCGGCCCTTCTATGCCCCCGCAGGCCCTTCGCCAAGGCCGCGGGAGCTGATCCTGCTTGGTGCGCTTAAGCGCAACGGTGCGGCCATAGTGCGCCAATCCGCCGGGGCCAGTCTGCTGGACATCGGCGATGGGGTGGCGCTTTTGGAGTTCCACTCCAAGGCCAACGCCATCGGCGAAGACGCCCTGCGCATGGTGCAGGTTGCCTTGGAGGTGGTGCCGCAGCACTTTCTGGGCCTTGTGATCGGCAATCAGGGAGAGCACTTCTCCGCGGGCGCGAATTTGGCCCTGATCCTCATGATGGCGCAGGAGGGAGACTGGGACGAGCTGGAGCTGGCCGTGCGCCAGTTTCAACGCGCCTCCATGAGTCTGCGTTACGCGCCCTTTCCCGTGGTGGCTGCGCCTTTTGGGCTTACGCTCGGAGGTGGAGCAGAAGTTGTGCTGCACGCCGATCGCGTACAGGCCCACGCGGAGCTCTACATGGGGCTTGTGGAGACCGGTGTGGGGCTTATCCCGGCTGGTGGCGGCACAAAGGAGCTGCTTTTCCGGTTCTCTGAGGAGCTAGCCGCCTATCCGGAGGCGGATCCCTTTGAGGCCGTTCGACGCGCGTTTCAGTTGATCGCCCTGGCGCAAACCTCCGGTAGCGCCCTAGAGGCGCGCGCGATGGGGTTTTTGCGCGACGGCGATCGGATCACGATGAACCGATACCGGCTTATAACTGACGCCAAAGCGCGCGTGCTCGAGTTGGCTCCGGATTACATGCCCCCCGCGCCCAATCGAACGATCCGCGCCCTGGGCGCGGAGGCCCTGGGCAACCTGTACTACGGCGCCTGGCAGCTGCGGCAGGCGGGTCGCATCACGGAACACGAGCTGTTGCTTGCGCGCACGCTCGCCTATGTGCTCTGCGGCGGCGACGGGTCCCCGCGCACGGTCACGGAACAGGACATCTTGGATCTGGAGCGCGAGGCATTCCTGAAGCTTTTGGGCACGCGCAAAACCCAGGAGCGGATCGCGTATACGCTTAAGACAGGCAAGCCGTTGCGCAATTAAGGGGATGAAGACATGCGAGAAGCCGTTATCGTGAGCGCCGTGCGCACCCCTGTTGGGCGCGGCAAGCCCGATGGGGCGCTGGTCGCGGTGCATCCGGTGACGCTGTCGGCCCTTGTGATGCGCGCGGCCGTAGAGCGCGTAGGGCTTGAACCGGCCCATCTTGACGACGTGCTCTGGGGCTGTGCCATGCCGGAGGCCGCTCAGGGGCTCAACATCGCGCGGTTGGCCTTGATCAAGGCCGGTTTTCCCGTGGAGGTGCCCGGGGCCACGGTGAACCGCTTCTGCTCTTCGGGTCTGGAGGTGATCGCCCGTGGGGCGCAGGCCATTATGACGGGCATGGCCGATGTGGTCCTGGCCGGTGGGGTGGAGATGATGAGCCAGGTGCCCATGTCGGGCTATCACACCCGCCTGCATCCGGAGCTCACGGAGGCCTACATCAGCATGGGGCTTACGGCTGAGCGCGTGGCCGAACGCTACGGAATCTCGCGCCAGGATCAGGACGCCTGGGCCCTGCGCAGCCACCGCCGAGCCGCCGAGGCCTGGGCCGCCTGTCGGTTTGAGGGGCAGATCGTTCCGGTGCCCGTGCGCACCTACAAGTGGCGCGGAGCGCGTAAAGAGCTCGAGGAACGTTTGGTTGAGCGCGACGAGACGATTCGGCCCGATACGAGCTTGGAGAAGCTGGCCCAGCTTAAGCCCGCCTTTAAGGAGGGGGGGACCGTAACGGCCGGCAACGCGAGCCCGTACTCCGATGGCGCGGCCGCTGTGTTGCTCATGAGCGCCGATAGGGCGCGCGAGCTCGGGATCCGGCCTTTGGCCCGCTTCATCACGTACGCGGTGGCCGGCGTAGAGCCGGAGGTCATGGGCATCGGACCGGTAAAGGCCGTGCCCAAGGCCTTGCAACGAGCCGGAATCCGGCTTGAGGACGTCGCGCTGATCGAGCTCAACGAGGCCTTCGCCTCTCAGGTGCTGGCCGTAATGCGGCTTTTAGAGCTGCCCGAAGAGCGCACGAACGTAAACGGTGGGGCCATCGCCCTGGGCCATCCCCTGGGGGCTTCGGGGGCTAAGCTTACGGCGCAGCTTGTGCACGAACTGCGCCGCCGGGGCGGAGGGATCGGTCTTGTGACCATGTGCGTCGGAGGCGGCATGGGGGCCGCTGGACTTTTCGAAGTTTACGGCGACTAAGGCAAGGGAGCGCTCCGCTATGTCCGTCGAGACCCCAATCCAACAGCTTAAGGGCGGGGAGTTTCTGATTCGCAAAAGCGAGCCGGAGGCGGTTTTCTCGCCCGAGGACTTCTCCGAAGAGCTCCGCATGATCGGTCAGATGACCGAGGATTTCGTGCAGCAGGAGGTGTTGCCGCTCATGGAGCGGCTTGAGCGCCTTGAGGAGGGGCTAAACGTCAAGTTATTGCGCAGAGCCGGGGAGCTGGGGCTGCTCGCCATCGAGATACCCGAGGCCTATGGGGGCACAGACCTGCCCAAGACGGCCGCCATGTTAGTGGCCGAAAAGCTCGCCCCGGCGGGCGGCTTCAGCGTCACCTACGGGGCCCATCAGTCCATCGGCACGCTGCCCATCGTGTACTTCGGCAATGAAGAGCAGAGGCGCCGCTACTTGCCCCGGCTGGCGACCGGGGAGCTGATCGGCGCCTATGCGCTTACGGAGCCCAACGCGGGCTCCGACGCTCTAGGAGGTCGGGCGCACGCCGTGCGCAGCGCCGATGGCCGACACTGGGTGCTCAACGGCACCAAGATGTGGATCACAAACGCCGGCTTTGCCGATCTGTTTACGGTCTTCGCCAAAGTCGACGGGGAGCGCGAAAAGTTCAGCGCTTTCCTGGTGGAGCGCTCCTTTGCCGGTCTCTCCACGGGGGCCGAGGAGCGCAAAATGGGCATCCACTCCTCCTCAACGCGTCAGCTCATCCTGGAAAACGTGCACGTGCCCGAGGAGAACCTACTGGGCGAGGTCGGTCAGGGGGCTAAGATCGCCTTCAACATCCTCAACACGGGTCGCTTTAAGCTCGGCGCCGGCTGCGTGGGCGGGGCCAAACAGGTGCTGGGGCTTACGGCCCGCTACGCCCTGGAGCGCGTGCAGTTCGGCCGCCCCATCGCGCAGTTTGGGCTCATACAGGAGAAGCTGGCCGAAATGGCCCTGCGCACCTACGCCGTCGAGTCCATGGTCTACCGCACAGCCGGCCTCATCGATCAGGCCATCGGCTCCTCCAAGGACCCCCGGCACCGGCTCAAAAGCATCGAGGAGTACGCCATCGAATGCTCGGTGATCAAGGTCATGGGGAGCGAACTGCTGGACTACGTCGTCGATGAGGCCGTACAGATCCACGGCGGATACGGCTATTCGCAGGAGTTCGCCGTCGAGCGGGCCTATCGGGACAGCCGCATCAACCGCATCTTCGAGGGCACCAACGAGATCAACCGGCTGCTTATTGTGGACATGCTGTTCCGGCGCGCACTGCGGGGACATTTGCCCCTTATGGCCGCGGCCGAACGGGTGGCGCAGGAGGTGCTGGAGCCCCAGTTTGAGGAGGCGCCGCTGACCTCCCCGCTAGAGTACGCGCTGCACGTGGTGGAGAACCTCAAGAAGGCTACTTTGGCCGTGGCCGGCGCGGCCGCGCTGCATTATCGAGAGGCGCTCGAAGAGGAACAGGAGATCGTCGCCCGCATAGCCGATATGCTCATGCACACGTATGCGGCCGAGTCGGCCCTGCTGCGCACCCGCAAGCTTCAGGCAAGCGGGCTACAGGCGCAGGTGCAGGAGGCCATGGCGCGCCTGTACGTATACGAGGCCGCCGAAACCGTGGCCGCTCGGGGGAAGGAGGCGCTTGCCCGCTTTCTGGAGGGCGATGAGCTGCGCCTGCACATGAGCGCCCTGCGGCGCTTTACGCGCCACGATCCCTTAAACGCGATCGCCCTGCGTCGGCAGATCGCGCAGGCCGTACTGGAGGCCGGGGGGTATCCGGTTCGTGCTTAAATCGCAAGGGGGAGGGCCAAACCATGGAAGCGCCGGTTCTGGATCGGCCCTGGTATCGGTTTTACGAGCCCGGGGTGCCGCGCACGCTCGCGTATCCGGAGGTTCCCCTATGGAAGTTTCTTGAGGAGAGCGCCCGAAAATATCCTGCACACACGGCGCTTCTGTTCTTCGGTCGGCGCCTCTCCTACGGGGAGCTGTGGGAGGCCGTGCTGCGCTTTGCCAACGCCCTGGAGCAGTTGGGGGTGCGCAAAGGGGATCGGGTGGCGCTCATGCTGCCCAACTGTCCTCAGTTTGTGATCGCCTTTTATGGGGCGTTGCGGATCGGCGCCGTCGTAGTAGGGCTTAACCCCCTTTATACGGCCCGCGAACTGGAGCTTATGCTCAACGATTCGGGCTCCAGCACGCTGATTTTGCTCAGATCCCTGTTTCCGCGCTACCGGGAGGTGGCCGGCTCTACGGCTGTGCGCCGCGTAATCGTAACGGGCATCGAGGACTACTTGCCCTGGCCCAAAAGCTGGCTCTATCCCCTTAAGGCCCGGCGCGAGGGGACCTGGGTGGAGCTAAGGCCGGATCCCAATCTTTACTGGTTCAGGCGGCTGCTCAAGAAGTACAGCCCGCAGCCCGCGCGCGTGTCCATAGACCCCAAAGAGGACGTGGCGCTTTTGCTTTACACGGGCGGCACCACGGGCCTGCCCAAGGCGGCTATGCTGACGCATTTTAACTTGGTGGCCAACTGCCTGCAGGTCAAATCTTGGATGCCCTCGCTGCAGGAGGCCACAGAGGTCATCCAGGGCGTGCTGCCCTTCTTTCACAGCTACGGGCTTACGACCGTATTGAATCTGGGCGTGGCCATCGCGGCCACGATCGTGTTGCAGCCGCGCTTTGTGCTCGAGGAGGTGCTCAGAAGCACCGCCCGTTACGGGGTCACGCTCTTTCCGGGCGTGCCCACGATGTACGTGGCCATCAATACGTCGGCCCACGTGAAGCGCTATAACCTGCATAGCATTCGGCTCTGCATCTCGGGGGCCGCCCCGCTTCCGGTGGAGGTGGCCCAGGCTTTCGAGCGTCTTACGGGGGCTCGGCTGGTAGAAGGCTATGGGCTTTCAGAGGCCTCTCCCGTTACGCATACGAATCCGCTCTTCGGCCAGCGCAAATTCGGCTCCATTGGGCTTCCTTTGCCGGATGTGGATGCGCAGATCGTAGACGAATCGGGTCGACCTCTGCCCCCTGGGGAGATCGGCGAGCTGATCGTGCACGGCCCCAACGTCATGAAGGGCTATTGGAACCGGCCCGAGGAGACGGCCCAGGCGCTTCGGGATGGCTGGCTCTACACAGGCGACATGGCGAAGATGGACGAAGAGGGCTACTTCTACATCGTCGACCGCAAAAAGGACCTGATTATCGTAGGAGGCTTCAACGTCTTTCCCCGAGAGGTCGAGGAGGTGCTCTTCGAGCACCCCAAGGTCAAGGAGGCCGTTGTAGCCGGGGTGCCCGACCCCTATCACGGCGAGATCGTCAAGGCCTACGTCGTGTTGCGCGAGGGCGAGCGGGCATCGGAGCAGGAGCTTATCGAGTTCTGCAAGGAGCGCCTGGCGCCCTACAAGGTCCCTAAGCGCGTTGAGTTTCGCTCAGAACTGCCCAAATCCATGGTGGGCAAGGTCCTGCGCCGGATGCTCCTGGAAGAGGAGCGTCGCCGCCAGGCGGGTTCTTAGAGGGGGCGCTTGCCCGAGGTTCGGGGGCCGCAAGATATTCGGCCTGTGCGCCTTCTTGGGTGGGGCATAGCGCTCGGGCTGCTCGCGTATGTTTCTCCGGCCGCCTCCCAGCGCCTAGTTCGCTACGGGGCCGAGTTTCTGCGGCTGGGGGCGGGGGCCGAGGCAGCCGGCATGGGGCAGGCGGGGCTTACCTTGCGGGCCGACGTCACGGCCGGTTACTGGAATCCGGCGGGGCTAGTGGGCCTAGAGGAACCCCAAATCGGCTACATGCACGTGGAGCAGTTCGGAGGACTGCTTCAGTACGATTACGCCGCGGTCGCCTTGCGGCTTGACGCCCGAAGCGCCATGGCCCTTAGCCTGCTGCGCCTAGGGGCGGATGAAATCCGGAACACCCTTGCGGCATGGGACTCTGAGCGCGGGGTTCCGCTTCCGGAGCGTGTTACGACGTTTAGCGTCGTCGACTATGCGCTGCTTTTCGCCTACGGCCGCAGCTTGGGCTCAACAAGGTGGACGGGGGGTCTTCTTTTTAAGGTCCTCTATGGGCGCATCGGGCCCTTCGCCTCTGCCTGGGGGGCGAGCTTGGACCTGGGGGTGCAGCACAGCGGGGGGCCCTGGCGGGCCGCCGTGGTGATCGCGGATCTGACCACCCTGGCGCGGATCTGGCATGTGCGGGCCGAGGCGCTTGAGGGGCTGAGCTCCGCCTACCGAGACAGCCTGCCGCAGAGCCTAACAGAGCTCAGCTTGCCCACGCTCCGGCTGGGGTTGCGCTATGAGCGCCCTCTGGGCTCCGGGATCGGAGGCGCTTCGGTAGAGCTTGATCTGCAAGCGGCTGCGGCCCGCGCCTACGTCCCCTCCCTAGGGCCGATTGGCCTAGAGCCTCGGCTGGGGATGTTTTACAATTATCGGCAAGCTCTTATTCTGCGCGCAGGCCTTGAACAGATTGCGCGACGGCCTCGGAGCTGGGTCCTCACCCCGACCGTGGGCCTAGGCGTGCGCATACGGGCCTTTCGATTCGATTACGCCCTAGGTCACTTTGCTGGGCTGCGGGAGCTGGGCCCGAGCCACCGGCTCTCTTTAGTGCTGCAATGGCCCCCTTGGTGAGGCGCAACGATCTTGTTCGCCCTCGAGCGGGTCTTGCTCGTGCAAGGGGCTTTTTGTTATATATCGGCGCCTTTTGCCGAAAGTCCAAGGGGCGGGCCCGTCACCGAAGGCGTGCTCGTCGAAGGTGGGCCCGGGTGGTCATCGCGGTTCGGAAGCTCGCTCGCATTGGGCTGGATTCCGACCCCTTTGAGCCCCGTCAAGCCGCATCGGGGCGCGTCCGAACGTAAGACGAGGAGGCTGTGCGCGATGGCATTGCAGGAACGGGAGCGCTGGGGAACGCGCATCGGGCTTATCCTGGCCGCGGCCGGCAACGCCGTGGGGCTGGGAAATTTCCTGCGCTTTCCCGTGCAGGCCGCCCAAAACGGGGGCGGAGCCTTCATGATCCCCTACTTTATCGCTTTCCTGCTATTGGGGATCCCCCTCATGTGGATCGAATGGACGATCGGTCGACACGGGGGCAAGTACGGCCATTCCAGCGCTCCGGGCATGTTTCAGGTGCTCTGGCGGCACCCTGTGGCGAAGTACCTCGGGGCGCTGGGGCTGTTCATTTCCCTGACCGTGATGATGTACTACACGTACGTCGAGTCCTGGACGCTGGCCTATAGCTTCTTTTCGGCCCTGGGCTATTACTTCGATGTCGAGGACTTCGCGGGGATGCGCCTGTTTTTGCAAAGCTATCAGGGCTTGCATCCCGAGGGGCATTTTCAAGGCATCGGGACGGCCTACGCGTTTCTGCTCATTACATTTGCGATCAACCTGTACATCCTCTACCGAGGCATCTCGCGCGGCATCGAGGCGCTGGCTAAGATCGCGATGCCGCTTCTGTTTCTCTTCGCCATTGTGCTCGTGGTGCGCGTTTTCACTCTGGGCACCCCTGATCCAACGCAGCCAGACAGGAGCGTCTGGAGCGGGTTTGCCTTTCTGTGGAACCCGGACCTTTCGGCTCTGACCGACGCCAGGGTGTGGCTTGCGGCAGCCGGGCAGATCTTTTTCACCTTGAGCGTCGGCATGGGTACGCTGCATGCGTACGCCAGCTACCTGCGCGAAAACGACGACATCGCGCTATCGGGCCTGGCCACGGCCACCACGAACGAATTCGTGGAGGTCATCCTCGGGGCCAGCATCGCGATCCCGATCGCGGTGGCTTTCTTCGGAGTGAGCGAAACGCAGGAGATCGCCAAGGGCGGGGCTTTTAATTTGGGCTTCGTCTCGATGCCCATCATTTTCACCAAAATCCCGCTAGGGCAGCTGCTGGGCACGCTCTGGTTTGCCCTGCTCTTTTTCGCCGGCATCACAAGTTCCGTGGCCATGGGTCAGCCCGTGGTGGCCTTTCTCCAGGACGAATTCAAGCTCACCCGCGCTCAGGCCGTGGCCTTGCTGGGGGTTTTCGCTTTCATCGGTACCAATTGCGTGGTCTTCTTCCTGGGACATGGATTTCTGGATGAACTCGATTTCTGGGCCGGCACTTTCGGATTGGCCGCCTTCGCTCTGATCGAGACCATCCTGCTTTGCTGGGTTTTCGGGATCGACAAGGCCTGGGAGGAGCTCAACCGCGGGGCCGACATTCGGATCCCGGCCGTCTTCAAGTTCATCATGAAATACATCACGCCCCTGTATTTGATCGCCATCTTCACGGTCTGGACCATTCAAGACGCCATCCCCACTCTGCAGTTGGCTAACGTAGCCCCGGAGGATGTGCCGTATCGGTGGGGGGCTCGGCTGCTTATGATTTTGACTTTCGCCACCGTGGCCGTGATGGTGGGGCTAGCCTGGCGCCGCCGCCGCCAAAACGGGCTTGAGACCTTTGACAGGCGCAGTCCCGTTCGATAGAGGATCATGTAGCATGCAGCTCACGGTAGCAGGTGTGATCTTTTGGGCGCTAGCCTGGGTGGGCATCGGCCTGTTGACCGTCTCGGTGATGGCCAAAGTCCTGCGCTCCAGCCGCCACCAGCGCCCTTGAGAGCAGAGGCCGGCCCCTCTTCGAGGCCGATAAAGTCTCTGGGGCGAGCTTGCGTTTGCGACGTGCAATTCCCTGGCAAAACGTCCTCAGGGGGTCTTATCTTTTTACCTGAGCCGTTGGGAGTCTTAAGGTTCAACGTGCATATCGCACCGGAAGGGTATCGCATCATCGCCCTCGCCGCCCTCATAGCGCTTCTGCTGTTGGGGTGGGGACATTATCTGGGGGGATGGGCTCGCTATGCGCTATACGCCATGGCGCTCGGGGGGGTCTCGTTTGCGTTGTACTTTTTTCGCGACCCTCCGCGACATCCTCCCCAGGATCCCAAGGCGATCCTGGCTCCGGCCGATGGGCGTGTGATCCGGATTGAACGGTTTCAGGAGCCGGAGTTTCTGGGCGGAACAGCCCTGCGGGTGAGCATTTTTATGTCTCCCTTTGATGTGCACGTAAACCGCATTCCCTACTCCGGTCGCATCGCCTATGTGCGCTATGTGCCGGGCACCTACTTAGTGGCTTGGGAGGATAAGGCCTCGGAGCGGAATGAGCGGGCCCTGATAGGCGTTGAAAACGGTTCGGTGCGCGTGCTTTTCGTGCAAATCGCCGGCTTTTTGGCCAGGCGTATCGTTTATCATGTGCGCCCCGGCGACAGCGTCCGGGCCGGGGATCGCTATGGGATGATCAAGTTCGGCTCGCGGCTCGACGTGTACATGCCGCCAGAGGTCGCCTTGCGCGTGCGCGTAGGAGATCGCACACGCGCCGGGGAGACAATTCTAGGGGTGCTGCCGTGATGGTGCATGCCCTTCCTGTGCGACGAATTCGAGGGCGGCGCGCGCCGCGCCGTCGGCTCACGCGCACAGCCGTGCCGTCGTTTTTTACCCTGTTAAACCTGCTGAGTGGGTTCTTCGCTATCTTGCAGGTGCATCAGGGCCAGCTCGTGGCGGCCGCCTGGTTGATCGCCCTGGCCGGATTGTTCGACGCGCTCGACGGGATGATGGCCCGCCTGATGCGCAGCGCAAGCGACTTCGGAGTGCAGCTCGATTCCCTCTGCGATGTGGTCTCCTTCGGCGTAGCACCCGCGTTTTTGGTCTATGAGTTCGCTCTGTATCAGATGCGCGAGCTGGGTATGTTGTTGGCCTCTCTGCCCGCCGTGACCGGGGCCGTACGCCTGGCCCGTTTCAACGTGCAATTGGTTGGATACGAGAAGGACTACTTCCGCGGCCTGCCGATCCCCGCGCAGGCCCTGTTTTTGGCGGCCTTCGTGGTAACGTTTCACGATTCGACGCTCTTCGATAGCTTGCCCATGGGGGCCGGCTCCATGTTGGCTCCGGGGGTGGTTCTGCTCTCCCTGCTTATGATTTCCCCGATCCGCTATGAGGCCCTCCCTCGGCCTACTCGGCAAGCGTTGCGTCAGCATCCGGTGCGGGTTACGCTTTTCATGCTCGGGGCTGCATGGGTGGCCGTCTTCCACGCGCGAGGGCTGCTTATGGTTCTGGGTGCCTATATCCTCTTTGGGTTTGGGCGCGCGCTGTGGAGGCTCCTGCATACCGCCTGGCTGGAGGAGCCCTCCGAGCGCTCTTGGTCTAGGCAACCCCCAAAGGAGCGTCAGCGGCATGATCTATAACGTGTATCTACGCGTATCGTTACGCCCCTCGATCCTAGACCCCCAAGGTAAGGCCACGTGCCAGGCCTTACAGCAGCTGGGCTACGAGGCGATCCGGGGCGTCCGAATTGGCAAATGGATCGAACTACACCTGGAGGCCCCCAGCGCGGCCGAGGCCGAGCGTCTGGCCCTGGAAGCAGCTCGCAAGCTCTTGGCCAACCCCGTTATGGAGGACTTCGCAATAGTCGGCATAGAAGCGCTGCAGGCGGAGTGCGCATGATGGCTGCGGTGAGACGCGAAAAACCCACTCGACAAGCCGAAGTCGCCGTACAGGAGCTGGAGCAGAGCCCCTGGAAGGTGATCCTCTATAACGACGATATCCACACCTTCGATGAGGTCATCTTACAGCTCCAGAAGGCCACGGGCTGTTCGCTACAACGCGCAGAGCAGATAGCCTGGACGGCTCACCGGCAGGGCAAGGCCGTAGCTTATGAGGGGGATCTGGAGGACTGCCTGCGCGTGCAAGGCGTACTGGGTGAGATCGGACTTATCACGGAGATCCAGGGCTGATGCAGCCGATGCGGGTTGGGGTGATCATCTTTCCGGGCTCGAATTGCGATCACGACGCATACTACGTCTGCAAACACCGCATGGGTTGGCAGACGCGCTTTATTTGGCACAAAGAAACGGAGCTGGGGCCCCTGGATCTGGTCATCTTGCCCGGGGGTTTTTCTTACGGGGACTACCTGCGCAGCGGGGCCATTGCGCGTTTCTCGCCTGTTATGCGGGAGGTAGTGCGCTTTGCGCAACGGGGAGGCTATGTGCTCGGCATTTGCAACGGCTTTCAGATTCTGACCGAGGCCGGACTGCTACCGGGAGCGCTTTTGCGCAACAGCTCGCTTCGTTTTGTGTGTCGGGACGTTTACGTGCGTGTTGAACGCACCGATACGGCCTTCACGCGCGCCTATGCTCCGGGGGCCATACTGCAGCTGCCCATCGCGCACGGGGAGGGCAACTACACAGTAGATCCTGAGACGCTGCGCCGGCTTGAGGAAGAGGGCCGCATCGCATTTCGCTATGTCACAGCCGATGGCCGGCTCGATCCTGAGGCCAATCCCAATGGCTCCTTGGGCAACATCGCCGGCGTGCTCAATGAGCGTGGCAACGTTCTCGGCATGATGCCCCATCCGGAGCGGGCCGCCGACCCTGAGCTGGGCCGCACCGATGGTCTGGGGCTTTTTGTCTCCTTGGCCGAAAGCCTGGTGGGGGTCGCGTGGGGTCCATGAGGGCTTTGTGGGCAAAAGCAAGCGCGTTGTGGGTATGTGGCTTGATGTTGTCATGAGTCCGCTTGCGGTCGGTGAGGAGGAGTTGCACGGCCGCACCGTGGTGGTGATCGACGTGCTGCGGGCCAGCACGACGATCCTGGCCGCCCTGGCCAACGGGGCCCGTGAGGTCGTACCCGTAGCCGACATGGCCGCGGCGAGCAAAGTGGCCTCCAGCCTTGATCCAGAGACGATTCTGCTCGGTGGGGAGCGCAACGGTTCCCCGATCGAGGGCTATCATCTCGGCAACTCCCCTTTAGAGTACCGTCCCGAGGTGGTCCAGGGCAAGATCATCATCCTCAACACCACCAACGGTACCGGCGCGATCATACGCGCTCGCTTAGCCGAAGAGGTGCTCATCGGCGCTTTTGTTAACCTATCGCGCCTAGCTCAATACCTGCGCGAGCGGGCCCCGCAAGAGGTGGTGTTGCTGTGTGCGGGGTGGCGCAACCGGGTGAGCCTGGAAGATGTGCTCTGCGCGGGCATGCTGCTGGATCGGCTAGCAGTGGGGGAGCAACCGGAGGAGGCGCCCGATGGAGTGCGCATCGCGCATATGCTGTATCGGATCTACGCCGACCGGCTTCGAGAGGTTGTGGCCTCAAGCGCGCATGCGACCCGGTTGCGCAGCTTGGGCTACGAGGCCGATCTTGCCCTCGCCACCCAAGTGGATCATATCCCCATTTTAGCCCGGTATCACGAGGGGGTCATTCGAAAGCTGGATGGCTGAAGGGAACGGAAAACGGCGCGCCGCCCCTCGCAGGCGGCCCGCAGAGGCCCGAAAGCGAGAGGTATTGGGGGTGCTGCTCGTGGCCGTGTCCCTGCTTCTGCTTCTAGGCGTCCTGAGCTACCAAGCTGAGGACGACGCCCTGGTGCAAAGTAGCTCCCTATGGACGGCGTTCGATCAGGCTGCCGCTCCCACGCAGCGGGCCCGCAACGCGTTGGGCCTGTTGGGTGCGTTTTGGGCCTATTATGCGGTGCGTAGCGGGCTGGGGTATCCCGTCGGCATATACCCGCTTGTGGCGCTCATCTGGGGCTGGCGTCTGTTCCGCGGTCGACCTGTGCGGATCTGGAGCGGCTGGACGCTCTACTGGGGCCTGCTGCCCCTATGGGCGGCCACGAGCCTGGGCTGGCTTGCCCTGCAGCAGGGCGCTTCATGGACGGCTTGGCATGGACTCCTGGGCATGGCCCTAGCAGGGGGGGTGCGCCGCCTACTTGGGGTTCTGGGTAGCTTCCTATTCTTGTTGACGGGTTTGCTGATCTGGGCGCTGCTGCTGGCTGAGCGGGACGTACAGCGCCTGGTAGATCGCCTAAGCGGATGGGGGTATCGTCTGCTGGATGAGGCACAAGCGTGGGGCCAACGGATGCGCTTGCGTCTGCGCCGCTCCCGGAAGGGGCTCAGGCGTGGACGAGCGGCGCCCGCACCGCCTTCCGCAGAGCCCGCCCCGAAGATCCCAGAACCTCCGCCCCTCCCCGTAACGACCCCGCTGGAGCCCTCTCCTTCCCCGGAAGGATCAGGCGGGTGGCAACGCCCCTCTTTCGAAGCCGAGAGCCCGGCTTCCCCCCCAGAGCCGCATCCAAGGCCGTCCCGACAAGCCGAAGGTGTACACGCGGAGGAGATCGCCTATCGATTCCCCCCGCTAGAGCTGCTCGATAAACCACCGGAGGGCCAAAGCGGGCCCGATGAGCGAGAGATCGAGCTCAACAAACAGGCGATCCGGGAGAAGCTGGCCACCTACGGTATCGAGATCGTTCGCATCGAGGCCGTCTGCGGGCCCACGGTCACGCTCTATGAGCTCACTCCCGCTCCGGATGTGAAGATCAGCCGCATTACAAGCTTGGCCGACGATCTGGCCCTGGCCATGGCCGCCCCCGGCATCCGGATCATCGCCCCCATACCGGGAAAAAGCGCCATCGGGATCGAAATCCCCAACCGGAGGCGGCAAATCGTGCACATCCGCAGCCTGCTCGCCAGCGCGCAGTTTCGCCACAGCGGCATGGAGCTGCCTTTGGCCTTGGGCAAGACTGTCGAAAACGAGGTTTTCATTCAAGACCTCGCCCGCATGCCGCATTTGCTCATGGCCGGCGCCACGGGATCAGGCAAATCCGTGGGCATCAACAGTATCCTGACGAGCTTGCTTTATTGCTGCCATCCGGCGGATCTGAAGCTGGTGCTGATCGACCCCAAGAAGATCGAGCTGTCGCTTTATCAGCACATCGGCCGGCACTTCATCGCCACCTTGCCCGAGGCGCGGGATCCGATCGTGACCGAGCCTGAGGACGCCGTACGGGTCCTGAAGAGCCTTCTTGTGGAGATGGAGCTGCGCTACGACCTGCTGGCCGATGCCATGGTGCGACACATCAAGGACTACAACCAAAAGCTGGCCCGGGGAGCGCTCGACGTCCAAAAAGGACACCGAAAGCTGCCCTACATCGTGGTCATAATCGATGAGCTGGCCGATCTCATGATGGTGGCGGGTCGAGAGGTCGAGGCTCCGATCGCGCGCCTGGCTCAGATGGCCCGCGCTGTGGGCATTCACCTCGTGCTGGCCACTCAGCGGCCCTCGGTGGACGTGATCACGGGGCTGATCAAGGCTAATTTTCCGGCCCGAATCGCCTTTCAGGTGCCCTCGCGCATCGATTCGCGCACGATCATCGACACGGTCGGGGCCGAGCAGCTCATGGGCTATGGCGACATGCTCTTCATGTACGGCAGCCGCTTGGTCCGCCTGCAGGGGGCGTACGTCTCGGTAGAGGAGGTGGAGCGCGTGACCACCTTTATCGGCCGGCAGAAGGGCTACAAGCAGCCGTATCTGCTGCCCTCGGCTGAAGGGCCCTCTCGAAGCGACTCGCAGGAGTTGGAGGGAAGCGAGATCGACCCCCTGTTTGAAGAGGCCGCCCGCCTAGTCGTGCAGTATCAGCAGGGTTCGGTATCGTTGTTGCAGCGCAGGCTAAAGATCGGCTACAGCCGGGCCGGTCGGCTCATCGATCAGCTGGAGGAAGCCGGTATCGTGGGGCCCTTTGAGGGCAGCAAGGCGCGTGAGGTGCTTTTGCGCACACAAGAGGAGTTGGAGGCGCTGTTGGCCCGACGGGCCCAGGGGGCGACCGAGTGAGTCTCGTTTGGGGTTTCTGGCTATCGCTGTGGCTTCATCAGGCGCCCGCGGATCCCGAGGCGCGCCTTGAGGAGTTCGTTCGTCGCTGGGAGGGACTGCCTGCCGCGGCGGGCCGCTTCGAGCAGGTCTTTCGCGCTCCCGGGGTGTCCGAGAGGACCCGGATCTCAGGCCGCTTCTTCGTATCAGGGGAGCGCTTCCGCATTGAGGCGGGCGAGCAGCTCTTTGTGGGAGACGGACAGGCGATCTGGATCTACGACCGGCGCGCCCGGCGCGCGCTCGTGCTCGACTACGGCTCCGGATCCGACCTCGACTGGTCGGTGCCGGCTCTGCTGCGGGGTCGCTGGCGGGATCGGTTTCGGGTCCGCGAATACGCCGTCGCATCCTCCCCCGAGGGGAAGCCCGCGTTGCGGTTCCGCCTGGAGGCCCGCACGCCGGGGACTTCACCGGCAGAGCTTTGGCTTTGGGTTGAGCGGGCAAGCGGCCTGCCGGTGCGGCTTGAGCTGCGGGACCCGGCCGGGGAGCCCGTTCAAATCCGACTGTGGGCCTGGCAGCTTGACCTCGCCCTGGGCCCGGACCGGTTTCGCTTCGTCCCTCCGCCCGGAACGGAATTGCTCGACAGACGCAGGCGATGAGCTCCTGAGGACCGGTAATGCGGCGGCGATACGCGATCAATCTTGCGCTTGGGTTCCTGGTGGGGGGACTGTTTTTGTGGCTGGCCCTGCGCGAGGTCCATTGGGGGGCGCTGCTTGAGGGGATCAAGCGGGCCGACTATCGCTGGCTGCCCCCGCTTGTGCTGGTGGCCCTCTTTAGCCACCTGCTTCGGGCCTGGCGTTGGCAAATGCTCCTGAAGCCTCTGGGTTTGCGTCCCCACGTAGGGCGCGCCTTTGCCAGCATTATGATCGGCTACATGTGCAGCTATGCTATTCCGCGCATCGGGGAGGTGGTCCGCGCCGCTCACCTGGCGCGTTTGGAGCGGGCCTCCTTTTCGGCCGTCTTGGGCACGGTCGCGATGGAGCGTCTGCTGGACGTGCTGGTGCTCCTTTTGGCCCTGGGTTCTGTTCTAGGCCTTTACGTAGGCCGATGGCCTCTTCTGGGGGGGCTGTGGCGGGAGCCCACGGTTTGGCTGAGGGCCCATTGGCCGCTACTGCTCGCCATCGCCTGCGGTTTTGCGCTGGGGGTCCTTCTTGTCTGGCGCTGGTACCGAAGCGGGCTTCGGGTAGGACCGCTTCGGCGTTTTCTAGGAGCCTTCGGCGAAGGGCTGCGCAGCGTGCGCGCCTTGTCGAATCCGGCTGCCTTCTGGGCAAGCACGGCTCTGATGTGGGCCTGCTATGCGCTGATGACTTATCTGCCCTTTCACATGTTCGGATTGGGGCGCCTCGATCTACTGGATGCCTGGGTGCTTATGACCCTGGCTTCCGTTGGGGTGGTGCTGCCCTCTCCGGGGGGAACGGGGACGTACCACTTTTTCGCCCAGCAGACGCTCATGCTGCTCTTCTCCGTGGATCGCAACACGGCCACTTTGTATGCCGTCATTACGCACGGGGCGCAGCTTGTCGCCTATGTGCTCATCGGGTGGGCGGCTTTGCTCTGGACGGGCCTGCCGATCTTGCCTAAATCTCCGGCCGCGTTGGCCGTGCGGGAGGCTAACCCATGAAGCTTGCTATTGTCGGGACCGGCTATGTAGGGCTTGTGACCGGCGTCTGTTTCGCGGACTCCGGCCATGAGGTGATCTGCGTTGACGTGGACGCCGAAAAAATCCGCCGCCTTACGGCGGGTCAGATTCCGATCTTCGAACCGGGGCTAGAGGTGCTCTTTGAGCGCAGCCGTCGGGAGGGGCGCCTGCACTTTACCACGGACCTGGCCGAGGCCGTTAGCCGAAGCGACGTGGTGTTTTTGGCCTTGCCCACCCCGCCGGACGCAGACGGAGCCGCGGATCTGCGTTATGTATTGGAGGTGGCCGATCAGATTGGCCCCCTTGTGGATCGCTACAAACTCATTGTCACCAAAAGCACTGTGCCGGTGGGCACAGCCGAGCTTGTGCGCGAGCGCATCGGCCGAAAGGCCCGCGCGGAGTTTGATGTGGCCTCCAATCCCGAGTTCTTGCGCGAGGGGGCGGCCGTGGAGGACTTCCTGAAGCCCGAGCGCGTTATCGTCGGCGCCTCAAGCCCGCGGGCCATCGAGATCCTGCGTCAGCTCTATGAGCCCTTTGTGCGCCAGGGAAACCCCATTTTGGTCATGGACGAGCGTTCGGCGGAGCTGACCAAGTACGCGGCCAACGCCTTTCTGGCCATGCGCATCTCCTTTATGAACGAAATCGCTCTTATATGCGAACGCGTGGGGGCCAACGTCGACTGGGTTCGCCGCGGCATCGGCACCGATAGCCGCATCGGCCCGCGTTTTCTATTCCCCGGTGTGGGTTACGGCGGCAGCTGTTTCCCCAAGGACGTCAAGGCGCTCATCCAGATGGCGCGCGCGCACGGCTATGAGTTTCGCATCCTCAAAGCCGTAGATGAGGTCAACCGCAGACAACGCGAGCACTTCCTGCAGCGCATTCTGGACTATCTGGGCGCCGATCTTAAGGGGCGCACGTTGGCCATTTGGGGGCTTGCGTTTAAGCCCAATACGGACGACATCCGAGAGGCCCCGGCCCTGTACTTTCTAGACCGGCTCCTAGAAGCCGGGGCCAGCCTGCGCGTCTACGATCCAGAGGCTATGCGCAATGTGCGCGCCCTCTACGGGGATCGGCTCTACTATGCGCGGCATCTTTATGATGCCGTCGAGGGGGCTGAGGCGCTCTTGATCCTAACGGAGTGGAACGAATTTCGGCGCCCGGATCTAGAGCGAGTTCGCGCCCTCTTGAGCCGACCGGTTATTTTCGACGGCCGAAACGTATACGATCCGGAGGCGATGCGCGCGCTGGGTTTTACGTACTTTAGCATCGGTCGCCCGACTGTGCTGCAACAGACGCCCGTCTCGGAGTCCTGAGAAACGCGCCATGCGACGGTACTCAAGGCCGCGCACCCTGATTACGGGCGGAGCGGGGTTTTTGGGTTCGCACCTCTGCGATCGGCTCTTAGCCGAAGGGCATGAGGTGATCTGCATGGACAACTTTATTACAGGCACTCCGGACAACATCGCTCACCTTTTTGGCCATTCTCGATTTTTCTTCGTTCAGCACGACGTCACAACCTTCATGTACGTGGAGGGTCCGCTGGACTTCGTCCTGCACTTCGCCTCACCGGCCAGTCCCGCGGACTACCTGCGCTATCCCATCCAGACCCTCAAAGTCGGAGCGCTGGGCACGCATAAGGCTTTGGGGCTCGCCAAAGCCAAAGGCGCCCGTTTCCTACTCGCCTCCACAAGCGAAGTCTACGGCGATCCGCTTGTGCACCCGCAGCCGGAAACGTACTGGGGCAACGTCAACCCCATCGGATTGCGCGGAGTTTATGATGAAGCCAAGCGCTTCGCCGAGGCCATGACGATGGCTTATCATCGCTATCATGGGCTGGATACGCGCATTGCGCGCATCTTCAATACCTACGGACCGCGCATGCGGCTCGATGACGGACGGGCCCTACCCAACTTCATGCGCCAGGCCCTTACGGGAGAGCCTATTACCGTCTACGGAGACGGCCTGCAGACCCGCTCTTTCTGTTACGTCGACGATATGGTGGAGGGCATCTACCGGTTGCTGCTCTCTACGGAGGTGGAGCCCGTTAATTTGGGCAACCCGGATGAGGTTTCCTTGCTGGAATTGGCCTACGAGATCAAGTCCCTCACCCAAAGCCCGAGTCCCATCGTCTTTAAGCCGCTTCCGGCTGATGATCCCAAAGTACGGCGGCCCGATATCGCAAAGGCCCGTCGGCTGTTGGGCTGGGAGCCCCGTGTAAGCCGGCGCGAGGGGCTGGAACGAACCCTACGGTACTTTAAAGAGCGACTCGGCCTGCCGGTTTGACGGATCGACTGCCGGAGACGACCGCTCGGATGTGTTTTTTTGCTGTTGAGCCCAAAAGTCTTGACGCCCCGCCGAAGCAGCCTTCTAGTTTTTCACGCGGTTACGGGACAGGAAGAGATCTCCATGCGGAACCCCTTGTGGCCCCTCATTTCGGATGAGGCCTTTTGGCATCTGCAGCAGCATAACCTGCTCAATGAACGAGAGCTGCGCAATTACGTGATCCGGCGCCAGTTCTTGGAGATGCGGGCGCAGAAGATCTCCGCTAGCGAGGCCATTGATCGGCTGCAGCAGCAATACCCGCAGTTGGAGTATGATACGATCCGAAAGATTGTTTATCGGACGCGCCCCAAGGCGCCTCACGATGCTTCGTTATAGGTGTAGGTCGCACATTTCTCGATAAGCGGGCGCTATGTGTATGAAAAAGTACGGGTCGTCGGCGTGCGAACGTGCTTTCCGATCTGTGCCTTTTTGCAGGAGCTTAGGTCTTGACTTTCTGCGAATTTTTGCGTAATAACGCACTTGGGCGTGGTAAACCACAGTCCCGTGTCATCTGTGTTGAGGGAGGGGGCCACAGCCCGTGGCGCCCTTCCGGTTGCAAATTATCCGCCGTTTTTCTAGACCGCAGTAGCGGGGTGTAGGTCAGGTTCATCAGCAAGAGGAGGTACTATATGACGCGCGCGCTACGTCGCTTCATGGGCGCCTTTTTGGGGTTCTGGTTGCTGCCCCTGTCGCTATGGGCTCAGCAGACCGGTTCCATCCAAGGGCGCGTAACGGACTCCCGCACAGGCGAACCTATCCCCGGCGCAAACGTGGTTATCCGCGGCACGCAGCTGGGCGCCGCAACGGACTTGAACGGGCGCTATACGATCCCTCGCGTGCCGGCGGGCACGCATGTGCTCGAGGCCCGGTTCGTAGGCTATCGCCTGGCCACGCGCCAGGTAACCGTGCGGGCTGGTGAGACCGCCACGGCCGATTTTGTGCTCGAAGAGACCGCGCTCCAACTCAACGAGGTCGTGGTCACGGGGGCCGGCGGTCCAGTGGAGAAGCGTAAACTCGGCAACACAATCGCCACAATCAACACGGCGCAATTGGAGACCGTGCCGGCCCTGAATATCTCGGAGATCCTGGCCGGCCGTGAGCCGGGTGTGGTGAGCCTGCCCTCTGGCGGTATTACGGGAGAAGGGGCGCGCATCCGCATCCGAGGCTCGGCGAGCCTAACCCAGCTTAATGAGCCCATTGTCTACATAGACGGCGTGCGCGTAGATCGAGGAGGGGGATTTAGCGGCTTTGTGGGCACTGGCGGCGGTGGATCTCCCTCTCGGCTTGATGATATCAATCCGGATGCCATCGAGCGCGTTGAGATCCTAAAGGGCGCCGCGGCCGCCACACTTTACGGAACTGAGGCCTCCAATGGCGTGATCCAGATCTTCACCCGAAAGGGTGCTGTTGGGGCTCCGCGCTTTGATTTTCAAGTCCAGCAGGCCTTCAGCAACTACCCCAAGGTCTTCAAACCCATGACGAGCTGGTTCCGTACTCAGGCGCAGGCCGACACGGTCAGCAAGTACCTGGGGGGTAGGTATCGGCAGTACGACCTGGTCAGCTACAACTTCGTGCATGATCTCTATGAAACCGGGCGTGGTCAGACCTACTCAGCCTCCATTAGCGGTGGGGCCACCGGGGTAACGTACTTCATCAACGGTCGCTGGCAGTACGAGGATGGGCCTTTTGGAGGCAAGAAGATCCCTATGCCCCCCGGCTATAGCGTGCGCGCTCGCGACATCCTGAGCCGCATCCAGACTTCGGCTAACGTCAACGTGTTTCCGTCGGATAAGTTGCAGCTGCGCGTCACGACCGGGTACACGGACTTCCATCTGGAGACCTTCCAGAACAACAACAACATTTATGGGGTTGAGTCCCTGACGATGTTTGCGCGGGTCCATCTGATCCGCTTCAACAACCCGACGGGAAGCCCCTCCTTTGCCTCCGTGCCGGAGGTGCTGCAGCAGACCGTCACGCAAGATACGCGGCATTTCAACGGTTCCTTCGGGATGAACTGGCGCCCCCTAGGAAGCCTCACGATCGACGGTACCTTCGGGGTGGACTATACGAACCAACAGGATATCTCGGAGCGTCCCTTTGGATGGAACATCAACAATTTTACCTCGGCAGAGGTGGAGGGGGCGCGTCGTACGGGGGATCTGAATCGGCTGCATCTGACTCTAGATCTAAAGGCCACCTTGATCAATCGGATCGGGGAGAATCTAGAGTCCACCTTCCTGGCCGGCCTACAGGGCTTTGCCATTCGCTCTGTTGAGCGCGGAGCTCTGGGTCGGCGCTTCCCGGGCCCGGGCATCAACGTGGCCGGCGGCGCCTCGGAGAAAGACGTCTCCGAGTTTTTCCTGGAGAACAAAAACTTGGGTGTCTTCGCCCAAGAACAGATTGGCTTTCAGAACTTCGTCTTCTTGACCTTGGGCGCCCGCTATGACGCCAACAGCGCCTTTGGCTCGGAGTTCAAGGGCGTTCTGTACCCGAAGATCTCGCTTTCGGTTGTGCCTTCGGATGCCGCCTTCTGGCGGCCTCTGGGCCCGGTCTCCTCGCTGCGCCTGCGCGCAGCCTTAGGCCAGTCGGGTCTGCAGCCGGGCGCCTTTGATGCGCTCACCACCTATGTACCTCTGGCCTCGATTACAGGTCCCGGTCTTGCCCCCGGCAACCTGGGCAATCCTAAGCTCAAACCCGAGGTGTCGACCGAGTGGGAGGTGGGCCTGGAGCTAGGGCTTTTGAATGACCGCTACGCCCTACAGGCCACGTACTGGGATCGGACTGTGCGGGATGCGCTCGTAGCGCGCCAGTTTCCCTTCACCGGCGGCTTCCGGGCCCGGCAGCTCGACAACATCGGCAAGCTCAAGGGCAAAGGAGTAGAGCTGGGGCTCAACGCCTTCGTGGTCAATCAGCAAAACCTCTCCATAAACCTCTTTGCCAACGCTTCCTACCTGTGGGAGCGGGTGATCTCGCTCGGCGGCGCTCCGCCCATCTTTATTGCGGGCACGTATCCGCGTTATCGGAACTTTATCCGCGAAGGGTATGCGCCGGGCGCCACCTTTGGGCCCAAGCTCCGAGCAGTCGAACCCGGTCGTTATCCGATCGATACCAACCGAGACGGCAGACCTGATACCCGGGATGAGCTGCTCAGTTACTTCCGTGGCCTGAGCGCCACCGCCCTCGTAAGCCGCGCCAACGTGCTCGGGGCTAGCCCCTTGGCGGACCTGAACGGCTTCTTGCTGTGGCAGGCTAACGAGCAGGGTAATGTGCTGGAGAATTACCTCGGCAAGCCGCAGCCGGACTGGATGGGCTCCTTTGGGTTCACGATCAACTTCCTCAGGAGCTTCTCGCTGTACGCGCTCTTCGAGTACAAGTTCGGCAACTACACCGTCACGAACCTAACCGATGCCTTCCGGCGCGCCAATCCGCTCATCGGGATGAACACCCCTGAGGCGGCGCAGGCCGAGCGCGACTTCGCCACAGGCGGCTTGGACGCGAACAACCAGCCCAAGAATGATCCCGAAGTGCGGCTAAAAGCCTTTGAACAATACCTCAAGCTCGTAGACCTCTATCCAGGCGGTGCGGCCGGCGCCAATTCCCATGAGCCCGGTGACTTCCTGCGTTGGCGCGAGCTGAGCCTAACCTACACGGTATCGCCGCAGTTCATCCGGCAGTACGGACTCCGAAACATGTCCCTTACGATTTCGGGCCGTAACCTGGCGATTTGGACGAAGTTCTCGGGCATCGACCCGGAGGTGAATGCCGTTGGGCGCGGTTCAGGTGGCACACTATACCAGAACTTCCTCGACAGCGTGGAGGCTTTCGGCCTACCGATTCCGCGCCGAATCCAGTTTAGCTTGCGTTTCGGGTTCTAAGGATGCTCTCTCGCCTCTCCGGGCCCTCCCCCATATCGCGGGGGATGGGCCCGGGGGGCGGGAGCGGAGGGTAGCAGGAGCCAACAAGGAGGGTTGCGCATGCGCACCTACATTCTATTGGCCGCGGGGTTATTGGGGGCCGGATGCGACCTGCTGAGCCTCAAGGCCAACAATCCTAACAACGTGCTAGAAGAAGATCTCGCCAGCCCAGCTGCGGCTACGGCGATCGCCAACGGAGCTGAGGCCACCGTGACAAGAGCTTTGGGGGCGATCCTAGCTCCCTATTCGACGGCCTCTGATGAGCTCAAATGGGTCGGCTCGCGCGACTCCTGGCGCGACCTGGATTGGGGCAAGGTAAACGACATCTATAACGAGTTTACCGACAACGCCTTCACGTACGTGGCCGAAGCACGCTGGACGGCCGATAAGGCCATTGAGCGCCTAGAGGCCTTTCGCAGCCAGGGCGCGCTCCGCACTCCGGTGGATTTAGCTCGGGTTTACGCCTACGCGGCGATCATCTATATCACGATCGCCGATATGTTCGATGACTTCGCCTTCTCCGATCGTACCCAGCCCGGTCCCAACATCGGGCGCGATCGGATCCCGGAGCTCTATGATAGAGCGGTCGACTACTGCACCAAGGGGATCGCCGTAGCGCAAGCGGCCGGGAATGCGCTCTGGGAGACGCGCTTGCTTGCGCTGCGCGCGCGCGCCCGCTACTCCAAGGCCCTCAGGGCCAAGCTGCGGCCCGGACAGGTCGATACGGCCAATCCCTTGGTCAACGACGCGGGGGCCAATGCCGATGCGCAGGCGGCGCTAACCCGTATGGGAACAGCCGACTTCGTCTTTCGGCTCGAGACCTCACCCGCCACGCCCGACCTCATCGTGGGCGATATGAGCATGGCCCTGCAGGTCAACTTCCGTCTTGAGATGCGTATCGGGGACGACTACATCGTGCCCACGGCCGACGATAAGAAGGTGGCCTCGGTGAGGCTGCGGGATCCAATAGACAACGTCGTAGACCCGAAGCTGGCCCGCGAGATCGAGGAATTCACCCGAGCGGAGCGTTACGCGCCCATGACCGTGGTATCTCGCCGCGAGATGCACCTGATCTTGGCCGAAGCTGCCTTGGCCCGAGGCGATGTGGCGGAGTTTCGCAATCAGATCAACGCCATCCGCACGCTAGATCGGCTCTCGGCGTATACGGGTCAGATTCCAGCTCGCGACATGCTCATTCACGCCCGACGGGTGAACCTCTTCCTACAAGGCCGTCGTCTGGCCGACCACTATCGGTTCGCCCAATACCCGCGCGAGTGGGTCTCGGGCTATTTCAGGCCTGGGGAGTTCTTCCCCATCACGATCTCCGAGCGGCGGGCCAACCCGCTGGTGAAGTAGGGGAAACGAGGCTAAGGTTTTGCTTCCCTCCGGGTGTCGCCTTCCCTGGCGACACCCGGAGGCTTTTTGCAACGCCAAGGGGAGTATGTAGGTATGCGAAGGTGGATGGGGCTTGTGCTCGTTGTGATGGGCTGGGGGCTTGGGGGATGCAGCCTGCTGGAACATGAGGGTCCCAAGACGGTTCGGCTACGTTTAGAAGGAGATGGCGCGGCGCGGCTGCAACTGGTGACCTCGCTTAAGTTTCTGGCTCAACGCCAGCCCGTATACGGCCCTGGCGGGGTGATCGTACGCGACACGCTCCTGGTGCTCCTTCTGGAGGCCGACACCACCCGGCCCACCATCCCCCTAGAGCGCCAGTTCGATATTAGCCAGACCCGGCAGATTTTCATCCGTGTTGAACGTCAGAACCCCGAGCTGGACAACCTGCGTATGCGGGTCTGGATCGACGATCGGCTCGATTATGACGCCACCCCGCCAGCCCGTCAGCGGGTGCTGCAGTTTGTGTACTTCTATAGGAGCAGTCAGGATACGGGGCCGATCGTGTTCTAAGAGTTCGAGCCAGATGGCTACGCTTTCTCGGCTTGCGACAAGAGCGGGTTTGCTCTGTGTGCTGATTCTGGTGGGCTGTGCCTCATCGCGCAGCCCCAACACGGCCAAGGCTGGGGCGGGGGCAGAGATATATCGAGCCATCGTGGGGCGCGCTCCAGAACCCCGTCTGCTTGTGGACGTGCTCCTGGAGGTCCTCCCCCGATACGGGTACTATCCGGAGCGGCCCAATCTGAACCAACTCGCCACCGAATGGCGTCTGTACGCTCCCGATCCAGCGGAAGCGCAACACGGGATCCGGCAGCTGCGGGATCGCCTGGTGATCGCGATCCGTCCACGCGGTCGAGCGATGTACTTGGCGGACCTGCGCTTAGAATATCAGGTGCAAAACGCCCAGGGTGAGTGGGTATCCGTGCCTCCCCCGGCGCAGTTAGTGGAGGCGCTGAAGGCCTTTGAGCGCGAGGTGAAGGGGCTCTTAGAACGTTACATGAGCCAGTATTAGGGACGGTTTAGGTTTGCCCGCTTCCCCTGAGCCTCCTCCAGAGCCCAAAACAGCTGCTCCGCCCACACTATTCCAACCGGACAGATTGGAATCCCAGCCTGAGCCAAGGCTTCCGCCGCCCAAGTGTTGCAGGTGCGCAGGCCATGATAGCGGCCGCGTGCGCTATAGAAGCGTACGCGCCCTTGTGGGACGAGCAGCAGTTGGGGGCGTCCGTTTGCATCCAAAACGAGCGCGCTGCGCAGAAACCGCGTAAGTCGGGCAAGGCCTGAGTCGCTCACCTGTACCTTAGCCCAACGATCGTAGCGTTCTATTGAGAGATCGGCGAGCGCCTCGATGCGCAGTGCGCTCGGCGTGGGCCACAGCACGGCGCGCAGGGCCATGCCGAGCGTAGGGCGCTCAGCTGGATAATACGCCGCATCCCCCCAGCCCCAGTCCAGCCATCTCCCCCCGGAGGGTAGCCAAGCCTCTAGGTCCGGAGCAAAACGCCTGAAGGTTTCGACCGGCACCAAGATCCCGGTGTGCCAGGCGATCTGCACCACATAGAGCGCCTGTAGGCGGGAATCCGGGGGAGGCTCTTCAGGACGAGAAGAGCAACAGCCGCTGTACAACGCCCACCCAAGCGGGACGCTAGCCAGGATCACTTGACGGACGGGCCAAACGCGCGGCCGCTTGCTGAGCAAAAGATCGCGCAAAGGCGCGGATCTGATCAGCCAGCTCGGCATCGTGTACGGCCCGTTCCAGGGTATCAGCTAGCCGGAGGAAGGTTTGATAATATAGCGCGTGCATATCAGGCACCTCCATCTCCGGCGTCCACAGATCCAGGCCCAGTGACTGCCGTTGCCGTTTATCCCAAAGCGAGAGCAACACGGCGGTGCACGACTGGAACTCCTCGGCCTCCTCTGTGGCCTGCCAGCGGAGGCGCATAGGAATCCGCTGCGCGTTGAGCTCCACCTCGAGCACTATCCGGGCTGTACCCGAGGCCGACACCTATGCCTCCTCGGGACCGCCGCTTAGGCGTTCATAGATCCGGCGCACGACCGTGGAGATCAGCACAGGCAGGCCTAAGACGAAGAAAAAGAACAGAAGCGTGTGCCAAAGAGGTTTTAGGATGTAGTCCATGGCCCTCTTGTTCCGTTCTGCACGGCATCAATATGCGGGCTTAGCGTCAAACTAGACAAGTCGGGTTTGCGTTTTCCAGAGGGCGCGCTTTCTTTGTTCGCGTCCTTCGAGGAGGGAGGGGCAGAAGATGAGGATGCGCAAGTGGGCAGCAGGGCTTGCGCTGCTATGCCTGGTCACGGAGCCTCTTGCGGCTCAGGACCTGAAGGAGGTGCGCGTAAACGGCGCCCGGCTGTGGGAGCACCTCATGCGCCTGGGGCAGATCGGACGGACCCCGGCTGGCGGGGTGAGCCGTTTGGCCTACACGGAGGCCGATCGCCAGGGCCGCGCCTTTGTAGCGGAGCTCATGCGCCAGGCGGGCATGACGGTGCGCATAGATGCGGCCGGGAACATAATCGGCCGCTATCCGGGTCGCCACGACGACCGTCCGCCGATCGCGATGGGCTCGCACATCGACTCCGTTCCCGAGGGCGGGGCCTTCGACGGCTGCCTGGGGGTATTGGCGGCGATCGAGGTGGTGCGCACGCTTGCGGAGCGGGGTATACGGCTTGCGCACCCCTTGGAGGTGTTGGTTTTTGCCAACGAGGAAGGGGGGCTCGTGGGCAGCCGGGCCCTGGTGGGCGCCCTTACGCCTGAGATCTTGGCCCAGCGCAGCCAAAGCGGCGTGCTCGTCTCCGAAGGCATTCGGGCTATCGGCGGGGATCCGGATCGGCTGCCGGAGGCCCGGCGCCGTCCAGGCGATTACACGGCCTACCTGGAGCTGCACATCGAACAAGGGGGGCTTTTGGAGCGCGAAGGCGCCTCGATCGGTATCGTGGAGGGCATCGTGGGGATTCGCTGGTGGGACGTCCTCGTAGAGGGCTTCGCCAATCACGCCGGTACCACACCCATGCGAGAGCGCCGAGATGCCCTGGTGGCCGCCGCGGAGTTCGTGCTCGCCGTCCATCGGCTTATGCTCCAGACTCCGGGCCGACAGGTGGGCACGGTTGGCAGGCTGGAGGTAGAGCCGGGGGCGCGCAACGTGATCCCGGCTCGGGTGCGCATGAGCCTGGAGATTCGGGACCTGGAGATGGCCAAAATCGACTCGCTCTTCGTCGTCCTGCAGGCCGAGGCTGAGGCGATCGCACGGCGAACGGGTACGCGCTTCTTTTTCCGCCCGGCGCCCACGGTATCGGTTGCCGTGCCCACGCATCCGGAGTTGCGTCTGCGCATCCGCGAGGCGGCCGAGCGGCTGGGGCTTTCTTACCGCTTTATGCCCAGCGGGGCCGGTCATGATGCGCAAAATATGGCCCAGCTGGCCCCGATGGGGATGATCTTCATTCCCAGCGTGGGGGGCATTAGCCACGCCCCGCAAGAGTACTCCAGGCCCGAGGACGTGGCACGCGGGGCGAACGTGCTGTTGCAGACGATTCTGCTGCTAGATCAGAGGCCCCCCGGGCGCTAGCGGTTCCGATACTTATCCAGGAACGGGGCCAAGAGGTCGATCGGCACCGGGAAGATCGTAGTCGAGTTCTTCTCCGAGGCCACGTCCGAGAGCGTCTGCAGAAAGCGCAGCTGCAAGGCCGTGGGATGTTGTTCGATGATGCGCGCCGCCTCCGCCAGCCGCTGCGCGGCCTGATACTCGCCCTCGGCGTGGATGACTTTGGAGCGACGCTCGCGTTCCGCCTCGGCCTGCTTAGCCATGGCCCGTTGCATCTCTAGGGGCAGATCGACCTGCTTGACCTCTACAGCCGTCACCTTCACCCCCCATGGGGCGGTGTGGCTGTCGATGATCTTCTGTAACTCCTTGTTGATTTTCTCGCGCTCCGCCAACAGCTCGTCCAGTTCGGACTGCCCCAGGATGCTCCGGAGCGTGGTCTGCGCGATCTGGCTTGTGGCGAACAGGTAGTTTTCCACCTCCACGACCGCCCGAGCCGGGTCGATCACGCGAAAATACACCACGGCGCTGACCTTGATGGAGACGTTATCGCGCGTGATCACATCCTGGGGGGGCACATCGAGCGTCACGATGCGCAGGCTTACGCGCACCATGCGGTCGATAAGGGGGATCAGCAGGACCAAACCCGGACCCTTGGCACCAATCAGGCGCCCCAGCCGAAAGACCACGGCGCGCTCGTATTCGCGCAGGATCCGAACGGCGCTGGCTAGAAGCGCGACGGCTAAAAACGCAAGCAAAGACAAGGACAATTCCATAGGCATGCTCCCCGCTAATTCGTTTCCCGTGGCGGTATCGCCTCTACCCACAGGGTCAGATCCTGGATGGCACGCACACGCACCGATGTGCCCGCCTCAAGCGGCGCTTCGGAGGCCGCCTCCCAGATCTCCCCGTGCACGCGCACCTGCCCCACATCCGGGGGGCGAATCGGGCTGATGACGATCCCCTCTGCTCCGAGCAGAGCCTCGGAGCCCGTCTGCGGCGGACGCCGCTGCGCCCGCAGCCCCATGGCGAGCACGAACAGGAAAAAGCCGGCCGTCGCCCCCAGCCCCACTAAGAGGGTGGGCAGGGAGATGGCGATCTCGCCTGCGGGGCTAGAGCGAAACAGCATAAGCGAGCCTAGGGCCAGCGAGACGAGTCCGCCGAGGGTAAGCAGCCCGTAGCTGGCGACCTTGATCTCCGCGATAAACAGTCCGATGGCTAAGGCGATAAGGGCTAGGCCCGCATAATTGACGGGCAGCATCTGCAAGGCGTATCCGGCTACGATCAGCGCGATCGCGCCCAAGATCCCGGGTAGGAGCGCCCCTGGGTTGTAAAGCTCAAATAAGATCCCGTAAAAGCCCACCAGCAGCAGCAAATAGGCCACGTTGGGGTCGCTAAGCACAGCCAGCACGCGTTCTCGAAGGTTCATGGGCCGGCTTTCGATCTCGGCCCCGCTCGTGCGCAGGCGCACGGCTCCCTGCGGGAGCTGCACCAGGCGGCCGTGCAACTGCTCGAGCAGCTCTTTGGCCGATGAGGCCACCAGATCTATGGCGCCCGCCTCAAGGGCCTCGGTCTCCGAGCTCGATAGGCTGCGGCGCACCGCCTCTTCAGCCCAGGCGACGTTGCGGCCCCGGCGCGCGGCCACAGCCCGGGCGAAAGCCGCAGCGTCGTTTGTGGCTTTCTCCATCATCACCGAGGCCGTGTCCGCCGCTCCTCCCAACCCGACAGGATGCGCGGCGCCGATGTTGGTGCCGGGCGCCATGGCGGCCACGTGAGCGGCGAGCGTGATGAAGACGCCGGCCGATCCAGCCCGCGCCCCGCTGGGGTGGACGAAGACGACCACGGGCGCGCGCGCATTAAGCAGCCGCTGCACGATCGCCCGCGTGGACTCCAACAGCCCCCCTGGCGTGTCGAGGGCGATCACAAGCAGCGCGGAATCGGCTTCGGCCTCCTTCAGACCACGCTCTATGTACTCGACCACAGCGGGCCCGATCGCACCCCGCACCTCAAGCCAGTAGACGCGCTGCGGACGCGGCGCCTCCGCTGCAAGTGCGATCCCCAGGATGAGCGGCCAGAACATGCTCATAACGGGCCTGTTCAGGGGGGTTTGGGGTGAAAATAATCATCTGCACACCAAAAGCAAGCTCGCAGTGGGTTTGCGTCCACAAGGCAAATTGCGTATCCTCAGAGCGAAGATGAGCGCTACAGGGCAAAGCCCAGCTGCTTTGGCTCGAGAGCAACTTCCGGGGGGAACGCCGGCCGACAGGCTAGCGGCCCTTCGGCGGACTTTCGAATCCGGCCAGAGCCTCCCCCTTAAGGCGCGCCTAGGGGCCCTTGGGGCGCTGCTGGATGCCTTAAAGCGCCATGAGCCGCTTCTACTGGAGGCGCTGCATCGGGATCTGGGCAAAAGCCCGGTTGAGGCCTACTTTACGGAGATCGGACTTGTGCGCCAGGAGATCCGCTACCTGCGGCATTGGCTGCCGTTTTGGATGCGCCCCCGCTGGCGACTGGGTTCCTTGGTGCAACAGCCCGGCTGGATACGGATTAGGCGCGCACCCTATGGCGTGGTGCTCGTAATCGCTCCGTGGAACTTTCCCGTGCTGCTTTCCTTGCTTCCCCTTGCGGGCGCCCTGGCGGCGGGCAATGCGGTGGCGCTTAAACCCTCGGAGCTGGCCCCCAATAGCGCCGGTGTGCTGCGCCTGATGTTGGAGTCGGCTTTTTCGCCAGATTATGTGGCCGTTTTCGAGGGCGGGCCGGAGCTGGCGCGGGCACTACTTGAGCTGCGCTGGGATTATGTTTTCTTCACCGGAGGCCCTGCGACGGGCCGGTTCGTCTACGAGGCCGCAGCCCGGCATCTTACCCCGTGCACGCTCGAATTGGGGGGCAAAAGTCCTTGTGTGGTAGATGCTCAGGTTGAGCTTCAGACCGCCGCTCGGCGTATCGCCTGGGGTAAGTTTCTCAACGCCGGCCAGGTGTGCTTGGCCCCGGATTATGTGCTGGTCGATCGCCGCCTATACGAGGCCTTTCTGGAGGCCCTTGTGAAGGCCATCCGAGCCCTCTACGGGGATGCGCCTCAGCGGCATCCGGATTACGGCAGGATCGTAAACGAGCAGCATTTCGCTCGTCTAGTGGCCTATCTCAGGCAGGGTCGGGTCTACTATGGCGGCCAGCTTGATGCTTCGGAGCGCTACATAGCCCCCACCGTGCTCGTGGAGGTGCCTCCGGAGGCGCCCGTGATGCAAGAGGAGATTTTCGGGCCCATTTTGCCCGTGTTGCCGTATGAGAACCCGGAAGAGGCCGTAAGTTTTCTGCGAAGCCGGCCCGATCCGCTGGCCCTATACGTTTTTAGCCGAAACCCCGGATTTGCGCAGCGCCTGCAAGAGTCGGTGCGCTTCGGGGGCGGCTGCGTAAACGATGTGGTGCTGCAGCTCGCCTCTCCGCGTTTTCCTTTTGGCGGGATCGGCCAAAGCGGGTTGGGCCGCTACCGAGGCAAGGCCTCTTGGGAGTGCTTCACTTACGAACAGGCGGTGCTCCTGCGCCCCTTTGCGGGGGACGTAAGGCTGCGCTATCCTCCGTATGAGGCAGCCAAGAGGCCCCTTTTTCGGAGGCTTCTCCGTTAGAAGTACTCGTAATCGCCGCTTGAGCTTTCCTTTTCGGAGCCGCCCTCACGCTCCGAGAACTCCCGCTCGATCGTCTCGGGATCCTCGCCCGCCTCGAGCCGGTCCAGCATCTCGTGAAACTCTTCTCCCAGGTCCTCGCCCAGCATGCCCTCCATGCGCCGCATCCAGCGGGCGACGGATCGGGGGTCGTTTTCGTCCACGTCTCCGAGCGCGCCGGGATCGGCCAGTTTATCCAGGTGCGCCTCTTCGCTGTGTACGATGGCCACGCGCGAGATGAGCCGTCGCACGTCTTGGGCGCCGCATTGCGGACAGGCGGGGTGCACCTCTTCGGTGATGCGGCGCACGAAGATCGCAAAACGCCGTTGGCAGGCCTGGCAGCGGTATTCGTAGATGGGCATTGGCGGTGCTTCCTCCGCGTTGGCGCTGGGGAAAAATACACATCAGCTCCGAGGCAAGCCAAACGCATTACGAAACGAAAACCGACCCGGCAAGAACCAGCTGGACGATTTAAGCCGAAGCCGGCGTAGGCCGATAACCGATATGCGGACGCGTCTGTCCGTTACGTTTTGTAACCCAGTGGTGAGGGTGATCGGGAGGCACGCATGAAAGCCACGATTTTCGTCGTTGACGACGAACCCAAAATCGGCGAGCTGTTCACCGCCGTATTGCGGCGCGACGGCTATCGGGCGGAGAGTTTTCTGAGCCCCCTACACATGTTCGAGGTCATCGAACGCGGCCAGATGCCCGATCTCATCTTGGCCGACCTGTTGATGCCGGACATGAACGGGCTGGAGCTCATCCAGCGCATGCGCCAGCTCAACGAGTCCGTGCCCGTGATCATCATGACGGCGCACAGTTCGGTGCAGACGGCCGTAGAGGCCATGCGGCTTGGGGCCTTCCATTACTTGCCTAAGCCGGTAAATCTAGAGGAGATGCGCGCGCTCGTGGGGCGGGCCCTGGAGGTATACGCCTTCCGCAAGGAGCTCGTGGAGGTACGCCGGGAGCAGGAGGTACGCTACGGGTTTGAGGCGCTGATCGGCTCCAGCCCTCCGATTCGCCAAGTCCGCGCTGTTCTAGAGCAGCTGCGTCATGTGCCCAACTCCACGGTTCTGCTGAGGGGCGAAACGGGCACGGGCAAAAACCTCGTGGCCCGGATCATCCACTATACCAGCCCGCGTCGTCAGGGTCGGTTTTTGGAGATCAACTGCGCGGCCGTTCCGGATAACCTCCTGGAGGCCGAGCTTTTCGGCTACGAAAAAGGGGCTTTCACGGACGCCCGGCAGGCCAAGCCCGGTCTTTTGGAGCAGGCCGACGGAGGCACGGTCTTTTTGGATGAGATCGATTCCATGAGCCCGGCCCTGCAGGCCAAGCTCTTGGCGTTTTTGGAGACGCGCACCTTCCGACGTCTGGGCGGGCTGGAGGAAATCGAAGTCGATACGCGCGTGATCGCGGCCACCAACGCCGATCTGGAGCAGCGGGTCTCCGAAAAGGCCTTCCGCAAGGACCTCTATTATCGGCTCAACGTGATCTCGATCTCCCTGCCGCCCTTGCGAAGCATGGGCCGCGACGTCTTGAGCATCGCCCAGGCTTTTATTGCACACTACAACCGCGAGTTGGGCAAACAGGTGCGCGGCATGACGGAGGCGGCCGAAGACCGCCTGCTGGCCCATAGCTGGCCCGGCAACGTGCGGGAGCTGCGCAACGTAATCGAGCGGGCTATGATCTTCGCCCAAGGCGCGTATCTGGATGCAGAGGATCTCATGATCAGCAGCCCCGAAGCCTTACGGCCCCCCATGGATACGGAGCAGCTCTTCTGTTTTCCCTCTGGAGGCACCCTAGAGGAGCTCGAAAAAGCCTACATCAAGCATATCCTTGCGACTTTCCGAGGCAACTACTCCGAAGTGGCCGAGCTACTGGGCATCAGCAAAAAGACGCTTTGGGAGAAGCGTAAGCGATACGGCCTAGATGAGGTGGGAAACCTGGCGCGGGCCTAGAGCGTTCACGGGTAGGTCTGCTTGAGCCCGGGGATGCCATCCTGCGGGGAGAGAACGGTACTTAGCTAGGAGGTGCAACCATGGCCTTTACCCTGCCCCCGTTGCCGTATCCGTATGATGCCCTTGAGCCCTACATTGATGCGCGCACGATGGAGATCCACCACACGAAACATCATCAGGGCTACATCGACAACCTGAACAAGGCACTGGAAAAGCATCCGGACTTCCGATACGAATCCATCGAGGATCTACTGCGCCGCATCGGAGAGGTGCCCGAGGACATCCGCCCGGCTGTGCGCAACCACGGCGGCGGGCATGCGAATCACAGCCTCTTCTGGACCATCATGAAGCCCAACGGTGGGGGTGAACCCACGGGGGCTTTGGCGGAGGCGATCGCGAGCCGCTTCGGCTCGTTTGCGGCCTTTCGTGATCTCTTCACCCAAACCGCTCTGGGGCGCTTTGGAAGCGGTTGGGCTTGGCTGGTGCTGGATGCAAACGGCCAGCTGCAAGTCTATTCCACGGCCAATCAGGATAGCCCCCTCATGGAAGGCCATATGCCTATTTTGGGGCTAGACGTTTGGGAGCACGCCTATTACCTGAAGTATCAGAACCGTCGCGCCGAATACGTTGAAAACTGGTGGCACGTGGTCAATTGGGAAGAGGTCGCACGACGCTTCGCGGAGGCCATGCGGCGCTGATCTAGAAGAGCCCGCTTAAGCGGGCTTTTTCGTTATTGCGTTTGCCCGCATCCGCACGCAACCTTTGATGTTGAGTCCTCCCGGCGTTTGGGACAAGCCTGCAATCCCGTCTTGAGATCCCCGAGGGGGGGGCGGTAACCCAAAAACACAAGGAGTCAGGCCCATGCGCCCCATATGGAAGGCGTGTTTGTTCGTACTAGCAGGAATCGGCGCCGCTCAGGCCCAAAACCCGCTCTCCCCCCGAGGGGTGGTGGAGGCTTTCTTGGAAGCCACCGGCGGCAGCGCCTGGGAGCAGATCACCTCGTTACGTCAGGAGGTGGAGCTCCAAATGATGACCCAGGGGATGCCCATTTCGGGGAAAATGACCATGGTTCTGCTCTACCCCGGATACATGCGCAACGACCTCGTGCTCGGCACCCCAATGGGACCTATGGAGCTTAGCCAAGTCGTGACCCCCGAAAAGGCCTGGATGCAGACCCCGCACGGGCGCCAAGAGATGCCCGTGATCAACTTTGCTCACCAGGTCCGGGGCCCGCGCCCGGAGCTCTGGATGCTCCGGGATACTAGCTACCGCTTCGTAAAGCTTGAGCGGGGGGAGCTCAACGGGACCCCCGTGCACATTGTGCATGTAGAACATGAAGGCAGCACCTCCAAGTTGTATTTTGAGGTACATTCCAAACTGCTTGTGGCCTCCGAGAGCACAACCCCCCAAGGTGTGGTATGGAACTACCTGCGCCATTACCGCAAAGTAGGTTCGGTGCTGCTGCCTCACGAGTTAGAGATCACCGTAGACGGGCAGAGCGTGCAGAAGCTGACCTTTACGAAAATCGAGCTGAACATTCCGGTCGATAAGAGGCTCTTTCAGTAGCGCGGGCGTGCGTCCTACCGAGCAGCGAGCCGCCGGTGGAGGTCTTGCAGGTAGGGAAAGGCCTCACGCATCCGGGCTCCGTACCAGCTGAAAAGCTCTCCGTTGACGCGCACGATGGGCGTTTCCGGTAGCAGCGTGCGCAACTCGGCCTCATGCTCCGGCTTGAACCGATACGGCTCGGAGGGCAGTAGTACGTAGTCCGGGCGTAGCTCCCGGATCGCCTCCGCCTCCAAAACGGGATAGCGGCTCTGGTCCGCGCAGGCGTTCTCCAGGCCGGCCGCCTCCAGCATGGCGTGGATAAACGTATCGCGCCCCACGCTCATGTAGGGCTCGCGCCAAATCAAGTACAAGGCTCGCCCCAGGCGAGGCAGTCGCCCGATGGCCGATTGAGCGGCTTCGACGGCACACACTAGCTCCTCGGCGCGCGCCTGGGCCCCCGTGACGATCCCCAGGGCTCGAATCATGTCGATGGCCTCCGGGATCGTACGCACGACCGTTACGTAGACGGCAAAGTCTCGCTCTAAGGTTTCGATGTCTTCGCGTCGGTTCTCTTCTTGATTGGCCACAATAAGGTCGGGTCTTAGCTCCCGAATGCGCTCCAGGTGGAGCGCCTTGGTGCCGCCCACGATCGGTTTTGCGCGACGCGCCTCCGGCGGGTGTACGCAGAAGCGCGTAACCCCTACGATGCGCTCCCCTAGCCCAAGAGCATAGAGCGTCTCCGTTAAGCTCGGCACCAGGCTGACGATGCGCTGCGGAGGAGCCGCCACATAAACCGTGCGACCTAGCGCGTCCGTGTGCTGGGTCATCGCAAGGATCGGCCTTCGTCCGTTTATGGAGAGCGTAGTGGGCCCGGCAGGACTCGAACCTGCAACCAACGGATTATGAGTCCGCTGCTCTGACCGATTGAGCTACGGGCCCTGCTATAGAGAGGCAAGTAAAGATAGCCCAAGGCCCGTATCTTCGCAATGGCTCTTTAGGCAGAGAGGGGAGCATGTCGGAGCAGCCGGATTTGTCCATCGTCGTTCCCTTGTTCAACGAGGCGCCTTCGCTGCCGGAGCTGGCTCATTTGATCCAGGAGGTCTGCGAACAGGCCGGTTATGCCTATGAGGTCTGGTTTGTCGATGACGGCTCCACGGACGAATCGTGGTCCGTTATCGAGCGGCTGCACCGGCAGAACCCCGCCTTTAAGGGCGTGCGTTTGCGGCGCAACTACGGCAAGTCCGCCGCCTTGGCCGCCGGTTTTAGCCGCGCTCAAGGTCGATACGTGGTCACGATGGATGCGGACTTGCAGGACGACCCCCGCGAAATCCCGGGCCTTATCGCGCTCCTGGAGCGGGGCTATGATCTTGTCAGCGGCTGGAAGCAGAATCGTCGGGATCCGCCCTCGAAGACGGTTCCTTCGCGGTTTTTCAACTGGGTTACGCGCATCGTATCCGGCATCCCGCTGCACGATTTCAACTGCGGCCTTAAGGCGTATCGGCTCGAGGTCGTGCGCCAGATCCGGCTTTATGGGGAGATGCACCGCTATATCCCCGTGCTGGCCAAATGGGAGGGCTTTGAGCGGATCACGGAAAAACCCGTCCGACATCATCCCCGCAAATACGGCCGGACGAAATTCGGGCCGAGCCGTTTCATCAACGGCTTCTTGGATCTCATCGCCGTCACGTTTCTGACCCGCTACGTGCGCCGGCCCATGCACTTCTTCGGCACCCTGGGCACGGGTTTTATGCTACTTGGGCTGCTGATCAGCGGCTATCTGACGTTGGAGTGGTTGCGGGGAAGACCTTTGAGCAACCGCCCCCTGCTGTTTTTGGGCATCTTGCTTCTCATCTTGGGGGTGCAGTTTTTCGCCACGGGCCTGCTGGGGGAGATGATCATTCGGCCCGAAATGGAGCGCAGGGCCTACGAAGTGCGGGAGGAGCTGGTGTGAGGATCGCCCTTATCGGTCCGGCCTATCCGTATCGGGGGGGGCTTGTGCACTTTCAGGAGGCGCTCTACCGGGCCCTGCAGGCTCGGGGGCATGAGCCCCTGCTGGTGAGTTTTCGCCGGCAGTATCCGGATTTTCTGTTTCCGGGCCGCACCCAGTATGACCGGCCGCGGTCGGATGCCCTGCCGGGCGTGCGTCTTATCGATACGCTTGCCCCCTGGACGTGGTTTGAGGCGTCGCGATGGATCTGCGCCCAGGGGGCGCAGGTCGCGGTGTTTCGGTACTGGATGCCTTTTTTTGCCCCCGCCTTCGGCGTCATGGCCCGCTTGCTTCGTCGCCATAAGCTGCGCGTACTGGCGATCGTGGACAACGCCTTGCCTCATGAGCGTCACCCGGGGGATCGCCAGCTTAGCCGCTTTTTTCTGCGTTCCTGTGAGGCCTTTGTGTTCATGTCCCGGACCGTGGCCGAGGACGTGCGTCGGCTCGGCCTGGAGCGCCCCTCTTGCCTGGTGCCTCATCCCGCCTACACGCTCTTCGGGGATCCCATAGCCCAAGAGGAGGCTCGAAGCCGCCTCGGGCTTCCCGAATCGGCCCCCCTGTGGCTTTTCTTCGGCTACGTGCGTCCGTACAAGGGCCTGGGGGTGCTGCTTGAGGCCGCCTCCCGAGCTCGAAGACACATACCGGAGTTGATGGGGCTTGTGGTGGGGGAGTTCTACGAAGATCCCCGTCCGTACAAGGAGCTTGCGCGCCGTCTGGGCCTGCAGGAGGCCGTTCGTTTCTACCCCGAATACGTGCCCAACGAGCAGGTGGGACTTTTCTTTTCCGCGGCCGATCTGGTGGTCTTGCCGTACCTGGAGGCGACCCAAAGCGGGGTGGGGCTCATTGCGCTGCATTTTGAGCGCCCCCTGCTGGCCACGGCCGTAGGCGGGCTTCCTGAGCTGGTCGAACCCGATAAGGGAATGCTCGTGCCCCCCGCCGATGCGGAGGCCATGGCCGCGGCGATGGTGCGTTTTTTCCGGGAACTTGGGCCCGCGTATTTTGGACAAGCCCTGCGCGAGGCCAAGCGCCGTCACAGCTGGGAGCAACTGGCGCAGGCGATTGAAGCCTTAAGCCAACCATGCGCGATGAGCTGTCCGCCATCGTACTAGCCGGCGGTCTGGGAACCCGGCTGAGGTCGGTTCTGGGGGGGCGGCCTAAGGTGCTGGCCCCTATCGCGGGGAGGCCCTTTTTGGATTATCTGTTGCGCCATCTGCGTGCTCAGGGCGTTCGGCGTGTGTTCTTGAGCACGGGCTTCGGGGCCGAACAACTGGAGGCCTTCGTTGGGGATGGGTCGGCCTGGGGCCTTTCGTTGACTTCGATCCGGGACCCGGAGCCGTTAGGCACGGGGGGCGCTATCGCGCATGTCTTCTCTCGGATCCCAGACCTTAGGCGGAGCTTCGTACTCAACGGGGATACCTTCTTTACGGGATCCTTGCGCAGGCTTCTGGAGGAGCACCTTGACAGACCCGACGCTCAAGCCACGATCGCGCTGGTGCGCTCCGAACAGACAGATCGTTACGGGAGCGTGCGCATAAACGCGCAAGACCACCGCGTGGAAGCTTTTATCGAGAAAGCCTCCGCAATCGGGCCCGCATGGATCAACGCCGGTGTGTACGTTCTGGAGCGCTCCTTTGCGGCGAGGATAGCCGAATCCGGCCCTTGCTCTCTAGAGTGGGACGTCTTCCCCCGTTGGGTGGGTCGCGGTCTATACGGGGTGCCCTTTCCGGAGGCGGCCTTTCTGGACATCGGGACCCCGGAGGACTACGCCCGCGCCGAGGCTTTTTTGAAGAGCTGGTCGGTGGACGCGCACGGTATTTGAAGAAACACAACGGGAAGGCCGAGGTTGCGGGCCTATGTTGAGTTCGCATGGCCTTCTGTGGCCTCGAACGGAACCTGAATCCTGAAGGTGATATTCGAAGTGTATTAAGCGTCTCATTGTGATACGAGCCCCCGATCTTCCGCTTTAGGCAAACTGGGGAGGTGAGCGCATGAGTCCAGGGATTCAGGCCAAAATCGACAGAGGCCTGCGCATGCTGCAGCGCGCCCAAGGCGGCGTCGAAGGGAGGGAGATCACGGCCACGGACCGGATCATCCGAGCCCGAGCCCCGCTTCGGATCAGCTTCGGGGGCGGGGGGACAGACGTATCCCCGTATGCGGATGAGCGCGGGGGACTGGTGCTTAATGCCACGATCAACCGATACGCCTACGTCACGATCGTGCCCCAGGAGACAGGGCGCATTACGCTGCGTTCGCTCGATTACGATCAGGTCGTCAGCTACACCGTTGAGCAAGGCCCTCCTCCGTTTAACTACGAGATGGACTTAGCCAAAGGCGTTATCCGACGCTTAGGGCTGGATCAGCTTCGGCTCAGTTTCGATCTCTACACGCACACCGACTGTCCGCCGGGTTCGGGTCTAGGCGCCTCCTCAACCATGGTCGTAGCCCTAATAGGGGCCTTTGATACTTGGCTGCAGCTTGGGCTGGATCGCTACGAGATCGCGCAGCTGGCCTACGAGATCGAGCGCAAAGACCTGGACATCAAGGGCGGCAAGCAGGATCAGTATGCGGCCGCCTTTGGCGGCTTTAACTTCATGGAGTTTTACGGCGAGCTTGTGCTGGTTAACCCCTTGCGGCTACCTCCGGAGTGGGTCAATGAACTGGAGTACTCACTTGTGCTCGCCTACACGGGCAAAAGCCGCTACTCGGCGCAAATCATCGAAAGCCAAATCGAAAATTACCGACACGGCGACCCGGAGGCCGTTGAGGCCATGGACCGCACCAAGCAATATGCCCTTGAACTTAAGCGCGCCCTCTTGATGGGCCAATTTCGCGAGTTTGGCTGCCTGCTGCATGAGGCCTGGATGGAGAAAAAGCGCATGTCCAAGCAGATCTCCAATCCCTACATCGACCAGCTCTACGAGGCCGCGCGCGAGGCCGGAGCGCTCGGAGGCAAGATCTCCGGCGCCGGTGGGGGCGGGTTCATGTTCTTCTTTACGGAGTTTCACCGACGGCATGATGTGATCCGAGCCCTGGAGTATCACGGGGCTCAGGTGGTGCACTTCGGCTTTACGGATGCAGGCGTGCAGACATGGACGCGACAGGGATAGCCCATTACGTGGACTGGATCGAAGGACAGCTGCTTGAGGCGCGTCGGGTGCAGGAGGCGATTCGGGAGCTTACGCCCACCTTGGTCGAGATCGCCCTGCGCATGGTGCGTGTTTTCCGGGAAGGAGGGCGCGTCTATCTGTTCGGCAACGGGGGCAGCGCAGCCGACGCCCAACATTGGGCCGCTGAGCTATCGGGTCGTTTTTATTTCAATCGCCCCGCGCTGCCGGCGATCGCGCTCACCACGAACACGTCGCAGCTTACCGCGATCGGCAACGATTTCGGCTACGAATGGGTCTTCGCCCGCCCTCTGGCCGGACTGCTTGAGCGGCGGGATATGGTGATCGGCATTTCCACAAGCGGCAGCTCTCCAAACGTAATCCGAGCCTTCGAGGTGGCCCGCTCCGTCGGGGCTGTGACCGTGGGCTTTACGGGGGCCACAGGAGGGGAGCTTCGGGCCTTGTGCGACTATCTTGTGGCCATTCCCTCCATGGACGTGGCCCGCATCCAGGAGGGCCATGAGCTTTGCGGGCATCTGATCTGCGCCATTGTAGAACGCGAGCTCTTTGGTAAGGAGGTCCCGTGAACCGGGCGGTGTTTTTGGATCGAGACGGCACCCTGAACGTCGAGCGACACTACGTCTGCCGCTGGGAGGATTTCGCTTGGATTCGAGGTGCGCCCGAGGCCATCCGCCGCCTCAACGAGGCGAATTTTCGCGTGATCGTGCTCACCAACCAGGCGGCCGTGGCACACGGCCTATGCACGGAGGCGGACGTCATGCAGTTGCATGCCCGCATGCAGCTGGATCTGGCCCGCTACGGAGCCCACATTGACGCCTTCTACTACTGCCCTTTTCATCCGGATGCGGCGGTTGCGGCGTATCGGCGTCATAGCGCTTGGCGCAAGCCCGGCTTGGGCATGTTTGAGCGGGCTATGCGGGATTGGCGCATCGATCCGCGTCTTTCGTTCGTCGTCGGGGACAAAAACACGGACATCGAGCCCGGCCGCGCTCTGGGTATGACCACGCTGCTTGTGCTCACCGGCTACGGCGCCGAAGAGGCCGCCCATACGGGTGCCCATTACGTCGTATCGGACGTAGCCGAGGCCGTCGATCAGATTCTCGCCCTATGCGCTACGAGCCCCTCAAAGATCGCTTAGCCGAGTGGCTGCAGCGCAGGCCCTGGCTGGGGGGGCTGTTTTACATCGCGCTTGAGCTTTTGTTTTTGCGCAACTGGCACCTGCGGCGGGCTCTGCGCTCTTTACGCGCGCGCATCCCTCCGGAGCAGGCCCTATGGGTGTTGGATGCCGGAACGGGCTTTGGCCTTTATGTTCGACGCGTGCTTCGGCTCTGGCCCCAGGCGCGCATCTTGGCTCTGGATCTCAACGAGCGCTATTTGCGCAGCGCCCGGCGCCTGTTGGAGCGCAACGCGGCTCGGGGGCGCGCCCTTTGGGTCGTGGCCGACCTGAGCCGTTTTGCGCTCCCCTCGGCTTGCTTGGATCTCATCTTGTGCGTGGATGTGCTGGAGCACATCCCCGATGATGAGGCTGCCCTGCGGACGATGGCGGCCATGTTGCGCCCTGGAGGGCGGTTGCTAATCAGTACGCCTTCGGATCAAGGGGGATCCGGAGTAGAAAGACCCGGACAGGAGGGTTTTATCGCCGAACATGCGCGTCAGGGCTACAACTTGGCCGAGCTATGCGAGCGTCTGCGCAATCTGGGCCTACGGATCGAGGTAGCCCGCTATACCTACGGCTTGCCGGGGCAATGGGCGTGGCGACTGCTCATTCGGTGGCCCCTTCCGCATTGGGAGCGTCCCTGGAATTGGTTTTGGCTGCTCCCCTACTACGCGCTCGCGCTACCCATCGGGTTGCTATTGCATTGGTTCGATGCGCGTCTTCGCCACGAACGCGGTACTGGGCTTCTTGTGCTCGCTTGCAGTCCCTAGGCGAGGGGGGGCAATCCCTTGCAAAAGTGCGCTCGGGGCCGTTTCTTTTAGCCGTGAGGCAAAACCGTTCCGATATCGCGCATGCTGCCCTTCCGATGGAGCCTGCTTGAACCAGAGGACCCCTCCGTTGTTGAGCGCCTGGTGCAGTGGCTCAACGTAAGCCCCGCCCTGGCCCGAAGCCTGGCCCTGCGGGGGGTGCAAAGTTTCGAACAAGCGCGCCGCTTTTTCCGGCCTGGGCAAGATGGGCTCTTTGACCCCTTCTTGATGCGCGATATGGACCGCGCCGCACGCCGGCTGGCCAGCGCCGTGCGCCGATCGGAGCCCGTGCTCGTGTACGGCGATTACGACGTTGACGGCACCACGGCCACGGCCATGATGTACACGTTTCTGAAGGCTCTGGGCGTGCCCGCTTCCTATTTCGTGCCGAGTCGGTATCGCGAAGGCTACGGGCTTTCCTTAGCCGGCATAGAGCGCGCCGAGGCCCTGCGTGCCCGTCTGATCGTGGCCCTGGATTGCGGCATCACGGCACATGAGGAGGCGCGCGAGGCGCGCCGGCGGGGTATGGAATTGATCATCTGCGACCACCACGAGCCGGGTCCTGTCCTGCCTGAGGCAGTGGCCGTGCTGAATCCCAAGCGCCCGGACTGCCCGTATCCGTTCAAGGAGCTCACAGGCTGCGGGGTGGGCTTTAAGCTCATGCAGGCCACCCTCATGGAACTGGGCCTGGATCCCTCCTGGGCCAACGAGTACTTGGATCTGGTGGCCGTCTCCACGGCCTCCGACATCGTGCCTCTGCTGGACGAAAACCGCATTTTGATGCGCTTAGGCCTGGAACAGCTCAACGCAGCCCCGCGGCCGGGGCTGCGGGCTCTGATCGAGCGCGCCGGGCTGCGTCTGGGAGAGCTTACGACACAGCAGATCGTCTACGTGATCGGCCCCCGCATCAACGCTGCCGGTCGCATGGGCGATGCTGAGGTGGCGGTGAAACTTCTGATCGCGCGCTCTCCGCAAGAAGCCGCACCTCTGGCCGAGCTATTGGAGGGGCTCAATCGGCAGCGCCGCGAGCTGGATGAGCGCACGCACGAAGAGGCCCTCCAGCTAGCTGAAGAGGAGCTGATCGCACGCGGCTATCGAGGGCTTGTGCTCCATCGGCCGCATTGGCCGCTTGGCGTGATCGGGATCGTGGCCTCCCGGATCGTGGAACGCTTTTATAGACCCACAATTTTACTCACCACCGTCGAGGGGGTCGCAAAGGGATCGGCTCGCAGCATCGACGGCTATGATCTGTTCGCCGCTATTAAGGCCTGTGAGGGACTTTTGCTGCAGTTCGGGGGGCATAAATACGCCGCCGGCATGAGCTTGGAACCGCGCAACGTACCCGCCCTCCGGGAGCGCTTTAACGCCGTTGTTTCGGAAACCCTGGATGAGGCGCTGCTCGTGCCCGAGCTGCGCATCGATGCGCCCTTGAAGCTAACGGACATCACCCCACGATTCTGGAAGGTGCTCAAGCAGTTCGCCCCCTATGGTCCCCAGAACCCCCCTCCGCTCTTTGTGGCCGAGCAAGTTCAGGTGCGTTCCGTTCCCTCGATTGTGGGTTCGGGACATCTAAAATTCGCCGTTCAGCAGGCTGATGGTCCGGTTTTTGAGGCAATCGGCTTTCAGATGCATGAGTTTTTCCCAATCGTGCGCCAAGCCCGAGAGGGTAAACCGCTGGCGATTGTCTTCTCCATAGAGGAAACTCAGTTCAACGGGATCACAAGCCTCCAACTGCGGCTGCGCGATCTCCGGCTGCAGGAGAAAGGGAAGAGCCTGTGGGACGGGGCGCGCTAACCCGGCTCGCCTTGCTGGCGTTGGGATTCATCCTGACGCTGCTGTTGCTGGCTTACGTCCTGTATCCGCAAACGCGCGTTTGGGTCCTTGGGCTTCCGGCTCTTAGCCGGGTTTTCTCCTCTTGGGCGAACTGGGAGGCCCTGTGGGGTTCGCTTGCGCTCTCCCTGCTCACCGTGGCTGGATCCCTGCTCTTGGGCGCCCTTCTGGCCTGGGGTGTTGCGGTGCTGCAAGCCCCAGGGCATCGCTGGGTCTCTGTGCTCGCCTCTTTGCCCCTAGCCCTGCCCCCATTTGTCGGTGTGGTCGCTTTGTACCTGCTTGTGGGAGAAGGGGGGTGGTTGGGCGGATACCTCAGGGGCACATCGGCGGTGTGGCTGGTGCACGTTTACGCCTTGCACGCGTACGCGTATCTGTTCACTCGGGCCCGTCTAGAGCAAGCGGATGCCTCCTGGTGGGAGGCGGCGGCCCTGCTGGGGGCCGGGCCGGTGCGGCGCTTTTTGCGGATTACCGCGCCCGTGCTGTGGCCCGCTTGGCGAAGGGCTGCGCTGCTTGTCTTCCTGCTTTCCATGTCCTCCTTTACCGCGCCGCTTCTATTCGCACCGGATCAGCGCTTTCTGACAACCCAAGTCTACTACTATAAACTCAACGGGGATCTGAGCGCCGCCTCGGCCCTATCGGTCGTATTGGCCTTGGTGGGGCTCTGCGTGTTCCTGCTTCTGGAACGGTTTGCGCTCTCAAGCCGGGCCGCCTCCAAAGGATCCCCCCGGCCCCTGAGATATCGCCCCAGAAAGGGGATCCGAATGTTGTGGGCGGTTTTTTTCGGAGCGTACGCGTTTTTCGTGCTTGCACCTTTGTTTGTGTTAGCGGCCTTATCCTGTATCGAAAACCCAGCGCAGTGGCTTGCGGGGTTGTCCCCTCGGTGGACGCTGGAACACTACCGGCGTCTGTTCGCGGAGCCGGAGACGCTCAGACCGCTTTGGTCTAGCTTCGAAATGGCCGGCCTAAGCGTGGCTGCCGTCGTTCCGCTGGGGCTGGGGGTGGCCTACTTGGCCCGTCGCCTCCGAGCCGGGCGGTTGCTTTTGGGTTTGGCCCTCTTGCCCTACGCTCTGCCCGGGACGGTAGTGGGCATCAACCTGCTTGCCGCCTTTTCCGCCCCGAGCCCCTTGGCGCTTGGAGGTGTGCTGGTGGGCACCTTCTGGATACTGCCCTTGACCTACTGCGTGCGTACCTTGCCGCTAGGCGTGCAGGCGGCCGCTTCGGGCCTGGAGGCGCTTGATGAGCGCCTCTTGGAGGCCGCTCGCTTGCTGGGCGCTCGCGGTTCGTATTTGGCGCGCCGTCTTGTGGTGCCCTTGCTCGCTCCGGCTCTTCTGGGAGGTGCGCTGCTCATCTTCATGCAAGCGGCCACGGAGTTTGTGGCCTCCGTTTTGCTTTACACGCACGCCAATCGGCCCGTAAGCGTAGAGATTTTCTCTTACCTGCGCCTGTTTGACCTTGGGGCCGCAGCCGCCTACAGCGTGCTGCTTGTGTTGGTTCTTGGCCTGCTGAGCCTGCTTTTTCGTCAACCAAGCCGATGGATGGGCGGCTGGGGCTAGCCCAGGGAACGGAGGCTTTTGCCAGGGGGGTATAAGGGCAAAAAGACGAAGGCGAAGCTATGAGCCGTCTGGGTCGGGTTCTGGTCGCCATGAGCGGGGGAGTGGACAGCTCCACCGCGGCCGCGCTGTTGCAGGAACAGGGCTACGAGGTGATCGGGATCACCATGAAAACCTGGGACTACGCCACCAGCGGCGGCAACACGGCCCGAAGCGCGGGCTGCTGCTCCCTGGACGATATCCAGGATGCCCGCCGTGTGGCGGTACGCTTAGGCTTTCCGCACTACATCGTGGACCTGCGTCAGGAGTTCGGCGACTGGGTCATCGAACGCTTTGTCTCGGACTATCTAGCCGGTCGCACCCCCAATCCATGCGTGCTCTGCAATACCCACATCAAGTGGGACGCCCTGCTGCGCCGGGCTGACTTGTTGGGCTGCGACTACATCGCCACGGGTCATTACGCGCGCATCCGACAGGAGGGCGGCCGCTATGCGCTGGCGCGCGCCAGGGACCTGGATAAGGACCAAAGCTATGTCCTTTGGGGGTTGAGCCAGGAGCAGCTGGCCCGCACGCTCTTCCCCCTGGGCGCTTACACCAAAGCCGAGGTGCGCGCCATGGCCCGACAATACGGACTAGAGCACGTGGCCCAGAAGCGAGATAGCTACGAGATTTGCTTTGTGCCCGATAACGACTATCGGCGTTTTCTCCGATCCCGCCTTCCGGAGCTCGATGAGCGCCTGCAGGGCGGCCTGATGCGCCTTCGGGATGGCACTGTGGTGGGAACGCATGAGGGCTATCCCTTCTATACTATCGGCCAACGCCGAGGACTGGGCATCGCTCTGGGCCGTCCCGTGTACGTGACGCGGATTGAGCCCGAAACCAACACGCTGTACGTGGGGGAGGCTTCGGAGCTTCTGCATCGGGCCCTTGTGGCCACCGGAGCCAACGCCGTAAAGTATCCTCCCTTCGAGACCCCCCGATCCGGCTGGGCCAAGATCCGCTATAAAGACGAGGGCGCTCCGTGCGTGGCCTACTGGCGGGAGGGCCGCCTATACGTGCACTTTTCAGAGCCTCGGCGCGCCATCACCCCGGGGCAGGCCGTGGTCTTCTACGAAGCCGATGAGGTCGTGGCCGGAGCCTGGATCGAGCGGGTGCTCGAGCAGGAGGAGGTGTGATAAAAGTATGCGCGGCGCAGCGTGGGGCCTTATGGCGGTTGCGCTCTGGGTTTGGGCGGGCTGTGGAGGGGCCGGCCGTTTGGGAGATGACAGCCGGGCGCGCGCCTATACCTATGAGCCCGGACAGCCGAATTTCGATATCGAGGTCATCGGCACCCTACTGGAGGGGCAACCAGGGCTGGACCTCTACCTCGGCCTAAGCCGAGCGGGCTTTATCTACAACCGGCTCGGGGATCGTTTCGTGGCGCATTACGAATGGCAGGTGCGCGTCTTAGAGCGCTCCGGGCGCCTGCCTGTCTGGCAAGAGTCGGGATTGGATTCGGTTGTGGTCTCCCAATATCGGGACACGCAGCTCTTTGAACCCGTACGACGGTATCGCCGCATCTCGCTTCGGCCCGGATTGTATCAGGTCGAAGTACAAATTACGGACGTGGAGACACGCAAAAGCGCCCGAAGGCTGCAAACGGTTGAGGTGCCAGACCTTGCGCGGCAGCCCCTTTTCATGAGCCGACCCCGACTGGAGGTGCGCACCCCAGAGGGTCGCTTTGAACCTCATCCGGCTCAGTACGTCCCCATCGACACCGACTCGGTTCGGGTGAACACACAGATCTTCTTTACGGGCTCAGAATCGGTATTCGATGTGCAGTTTCGGTTGCTGCGCTTCCGCAGCGACACCAGCATCGCCGCCCCGCCGTTTTGGATCAGCCCCGGCTATGGCTCTTTGGCCTATTTGGGCATTGACTACACACGGGCCGATACGATCCAGCGCGTGCGCCGCAGCCTGCGCGGGGTGCGCGGAGAACTCATGATCCAGTTTTTGCTGCCCCGCCTGAGCAAGGGCAACTACCGAGCCGAGATCATAGCTCTGGGGCAGGGGGGCAAGGCGCGTCTTGAGCATCGACGCGACTTCGCCGTGCGCGGTCCAGGTTTTCCGCACCTGAGCACGTTAGAGGACCTCATCGGTCCCCTGTATTATATCGCCACCCCTTCGGAATGGCGACGTCTGAGCGCCGCCACCACAGAGGAGGAAAAACGACGCGAGTTTGAGCGCTTCTGGGGGGGGCTATTTGCCTCAGAGGTCCAGGCCCAGGCCGTCATGAAGGCCTATTACACCCGAGTCGAAGAGGCCAACTTGTTTTTCTCGGGCCACAAGGAGGGCTGGAAAACCGACCGCGGCATGCTCTACATCGTCTACGGCGCCCCCCTTTTGGTCGATAGCTACCTGGATTACGAGGTGTGGCGCTACACCTACGCCGAAAACGACCCCCTGAACGTGTTTCTGCTCCAACGCGCCCGCCCTCATGGGGCCGATCAGCCCTTTGAGCACTTCATCCTGCAGCGGCAGCTCTACTACGAGCGCGAATGGTATCGGCGGGTTGAACGCTGGCGGCGGGGTGAGGTCCTTTAAAAAAACCGTAGCCCTTGTCTGACTTGCATCCCGTCCCGTACTTAAGGCGGCCTCAAGACGTGGAGGATCCCATGCGCAAGTTCCTGCTGAGCCTTTTTGTGTGGGCCTGGGCTACCGCCTCAGGAGGCCTTGCCCAAGCGCCCGAGCCCAGGCTGGTGGTGTTGTTGGCCGTGGATCAGTTTCGCGGCGACTATCCGGATCGGTTCGCGGCGCACTTTAGCGGGGGCCTGCGGCGCCTGTTCGCGGAGGGCCGCCACTACGCGAACGCCGACCTCAATTACGCCTCCACGGAAACCGGTCCCGGGCATGCCACGATGGCCACGGGGACTTATCCGCGCGTGCACGGCATCCACGGCAACGATTGGATAGACCGGACCACCGGGCGCAGCGTCTACTGCGTGGGCGACCCGGAGGCCGGACCCGTAGACGGGTTGGGTGGGGGGAGTTCCCCGCGCAACCTGCGCGTTAGCGCCTTGGGCGACTGGCTTAAGGCCGCCTCCCCGCGCTCAAAAGTTGTCGCGATCTCCGGAAAAGACCGGGCCGCTGTGCTCCTGGGCGGGCAGCGGCCCGATGCGGCTTATTGGTACGAATCCCGATCCGGTCAGTGGGTGAGCTCTTCGTATTACCTCAAGCGGCTTCCCGAATGGGTGCGCCGATACAATGCACGGCGCTGGGTCTACAATCAGGTGCCCGAAGCCTGGACCCGGCTTGAGCCGGAGAGCCTGTACGCCCGGCAAGGTCCCGATGCGTTTCCCTTCGAGACGCCTTGGAACGGCTCAACGGCCTTCCCGCACCCCTTTGACCCGGCCCGCAAGCCCGCTCAGGTGGGCAATGCGCCCTTTCTGGACGCCTACACGCTGGACTTCGCTTGGCAAGCCGTGCGAGCCGAACGGCTCGGCCGACGCGGGGTAGTGGACCTGCTCTGTATAGGGCTTTCGGCCACGGACTATGTCGGGCACGCCTTCGGGCCAGACAGCCATGAGCTGCTGGACCAGCTGCTGCGTCTGGACCGCGAGCTGGGGCGTTTTCTAGAGCGCCTGGAGCGCTATGTGGGCCGGGATCGGCTCCTAGTAATCCTGACGGCCGATCACGGTGTACTGGAGTTGCCCGAATTTTTGGAGCAGTTCCGAGGGCTTGCCGCCCGGCGCCTGCTTTATGGTCAGGCGATAGAACCTGGGCTAGAGCGGCTCAACCGGGCCCTGGGTTTGCTCTGGGGCGTTGAGGAGCCCCTGCTGCTGCCCGGCTACATGCTGAACTACGCCGCTGCAGCTCGGGTCGGGGTCGATAGCCTCACGCTGGAGCGCTACGTGCGAGAGGGGCTGCTGCGCATCCCAGGCGTGGCGGATGTGTATCTGCGCCGCGAACTGATGCGCGAAGGCGATCCGGATCGGCCCTATCTGGGGCATTTCCGCCGCAGTTATCACCCTCCCCGGGGCGAGGATCTGCAGATTCGCTACTGCGAACGCTGCCTGGTCACGTCGCGTCCGACCGGCACCACGCACGGCTCTCCGTATCGCTACGACACCCACGTGCCCATAGTCTTCTGGGGGGCCGGTGTAAGACCCGGACGCGTAGCAGAACCCGTCTACACCGTAGATATCGCCCCAACGGTGGCACGCCTGCTCGGCATCCCGTATCCCGATACGGTCTCGGGAAGACCCCTGGACGTGGCGAACCGCTAGCAGGCTGTCAGCTTGACGGACCGGAGCCGCGGATCGGAGATCATTTTGACAGCAAAACCGCCTCGGCTCACCGCTTGAAGGGTTTTGGACGTTCACGAAAAGCCGGAGGCTTGCAATGCAGGTGCATGTGCTCTGGAATGGCTGGAAGCCCACGGAGGCCCAGCGCACCCTCTGGCGCCGCCAGATGGGCCAGCTGCGCCGCTCCCTGCGGGGGCTGGATGTGTCCGGTTCGCGGTTGCACGCGGCCCTGACCTTTAGTCCGAAGCGCAAGCGCTACGAGGTCTCCTTGCGCATGAGCTTTCCCCAATACGTGGCCATCGCCCAGGAGGGGGGGCATGACTTCGCCGGGGTTTTAGGGGCCGCCTTTGATGAACTTAAGCGCCAAATCGGCCGATACCGGGAGCTGCGCCGCAAGGCTTCTGCTCTACGTCGGATGCGAAGGATTCCGCGCCAGGAGCTCGCCCTTGAGGAAAAGCTCTGGGAGCAGCTGCCCAGGACCGTCTCGGCGCAGGTGCAGGAGCTTGTGCGTGAGCTCCAAGGGAGGCTTGGGCGATGGGTGCGCCGCGAGCTGGTTTTGCAGGCCGCCGCACGCGGGCTGGAGCTAAGCGGAGTAGATCCGCAGGACGTGCTGCAGAACGGGTTTTTGCACGCGCTTACGGCCCTGGAGCAGAAGCCTTCGGATATGAGCCTGCGGGCCTGGCTGGTGCGGCATGTTTGGGAGGCCCTGGAGGCGACCCTGCAGGAGCTAGCCGAGCGCCAGAGGCAGGAGGAAGTGCACCTGGAGACCGACGTGCCCGAGGTGGATCCCGTGCTTGCGGCCACAGCCGCGGCCGATGAGCGCTACGCCTTCGCCCATCCGGACGAAGATTGGGTGGTGGCTGATCTGTTGCCCGATCCGCAACCCGCAGATCCCCAGGCTCGAGCTGAGCTGCGGGACCTGGTGGAAACCGTTGTGCGCGCTCTGGCGCGGCTGCCGGAGCGCTGGCGTCGCATCTTTACCCTTCATCGCGTGCACGGGTTAAGCGAAGAGGAGATCGCCAACGCCATGGGGCTTTCGGCCCATGAGGTGCACACGACCCTAGAGCGCGCCGAGGCCTTTTTGCGTCACGTTTTCGAGGAACCGGCATTTCGCAAGATCCACAACAAGCTCCCCGCCCAGGACGTGCCCGAGGAGCTTCGCGTGTGGTTCCAGTTTGTCTAAGGAGGTTAGATATGGCAGCGCGCACCGTGGTCCTTCGCTGTCCGATCTGCTTGGCTTGGAACCGCGTCGATCTGGACCGGCTTGCGCACGGTCCGAAATGCCATAGCTGCAGCCGACCCCTGCGCATGGAACTGCCGCATCGGCTGCTGGATACGGCCGATTTCGAGCGCATCATCACCGAGGCCCAAGTGCCGGTGCTGGTGGACCTGTATGCGGATTGGTGCGGCCCCTGTAAGGTGCTAGCCCCGGTTCTGGATGAGGTGGCCCGAGACGGCGCGGGGCGCCTGTTGGTGCTTAAAGTGAACGTCGACTACCATCCCCAGATCGCCGCCCGCTACGGGGTTCAGGGGGTTCCGACGCTGCTGTGGCTTCAGTCCGGACGAGAACAAGACCGGCTTGTGGGCTTCCCGGGACGAGAGGCGCTCTTTCGTTGGGTGCAGCAGTCGTTGGGTGAGCCTCTTGTCACCGAGCGGCATCTGTGAGGGCCGCCTGCAGGAGGCGGCTTACGGCCTCGATGTAGTCTACGCGCTGCCGCAGCGCGGCCTCCACCTCCGACCAGGCGCGCAGCGTCCCGAGGTCGTCTGAGCCGTAGGCGATCAGCAACACATCGCTTACAAAGCGCTTGTCCAGAAAGCTGGACAAGTCCACGTGCCAACGGGTGAGGATGCCCGCCGTGAGCCCGTTCTCGAGTCGGGCTAGCTCCGCCTGCAACCGCGCAAGCCCCGTGCGCACAGCCTCCGGGCTTGGGTACGGATCTGAGGAAAAGGCGCGTCGATCGAAGCGCCAGCTGATCTCGAAATCCAGTGTAGGCCGAAAACGCGCCAAAGAGGAGCTTTCCGAGACGCTGTTCTCCGATAGAAACCGGGGGGCCAGGCGCTGTTCGCGAAAAAGATCCCAATCCACGTTGAGCCGGATCACAAAAAGCGGGGGCTCAAGCGCACCGGGGCAGACCAGCTCTCCTTCAACCCCCGTGGCCCGGATGAGGTCATCTCGCCACTGCCGGAAGCTTCGCACCTGAAAACAGCGCGCGTAAAGCTCCTGCAGTAGGCTCTGCGTGATACGCTCAAAGAGCGGATACTCCATAAGAGCTCCCCTGGGCCCGAGCAAAAATAAATACGGGGCGCTAATATGAGGGAGGATACCCGGGCTCAACCGACCGGGAACGAAACCTTCGCGTAAGTCGTTCTCGAGCTGGCAACAGAAGAGAACCCACCGGTAAATTGCTCATTGTCATGCGCACCCGATGGCTCTGGTATAGCCTGATCGCCTTTGCGGCTCCGCTTCTCGTCTCCGTTTTGGTTCGGCTCGCGGTGCATGCGCTAGCTTCCTTGAAAGCCCTCTAAAAAGGTCAGCAAATGATCCCCGTTGCAAACCGCAACCCGAAGGCCCGCTTCGTTTGGGGTTCTCCCCAGGAGAGGCGTCTCTCCTTTTGGCATCGACTTTATCTGCCCGCCATTATCGGGGGCATGTTGTACACGCTTAAGCAGCTTTTCGCCCCGAAGTTCACCCGGCAGTATCCTGAGGAGCGCTGGATTCCTCCTCCTTCTTTTCGGGGCCGACCCGTTTTGGTGCTGGAAAACGGCGTAGAGCGCTGTGTGGCTTGCGGGTTGTGCGCCCGAGCCTGCCCTCCCCTGGCGATCGAGCTACAGGCCAGCGAGACGCCGGATCCCAAGGAGCGTTATCCTGTGCGCTTTGAGATCAACATGTTGCGCTGCATCTTCTGCGGCTACTGCGAAGAGGTCTGCCCGGAAGAGGCGATCGTGATGAGCCCAGAATGGGATTTCGTCTTCCACAACCGGCAGGAGGCCATCTACGACAAGGCCAAGCTGTTGGTGCCCGTAGAACAGCTGCGCAACCGGCTGGACTACCTTCATCGCTACAAGGACGCCGCCTATCCCCTCTCCTACCAGTACCCCGAGCAGAACAACCGGCATAGCATCCGCGACCGCTGGCGGCAGCTTGCGCGGTGGCTACGGCCTACCCAGAGCCAGCAAGCGGAATCCAGAGTTTAAAAGGCCGCTCCCGTCTTAAATTAGGCCATCTTGGTCTTTCTGGGGAGGCATCACCATGAGGCCGCATTGGGTCTGGATTGCGACTTTGGGCTTATTTGTCGCTTGTGCGAGGCCTGAGCCGCAGGCAGATCTGGCGATCCTAAACGGCCGGGTCTATACTCTAGAATCGGGCCAGGCGGCTTGGGCCGAGGCCGTGGTCGTCCGGGGGGATTCGATCCTATACGTGGGTAGCTCCCAAGGTGCGCGCCGCTTCATCGGGCCCCGAACCGAGGTGCTCGATGTCCAGGGCGGGCTTGTGCTGCCCGGCTTCATCGACGCGCACACGCACTTCCTCAGCGGGGGCTTTCGATTGCTGGGCGTGGACCTGCGTGCGGCCGCAACCGAACGGGACTTCATAGGCCGCATCGCGGAAAAAGCCCGCACCCTGCGTCCGGGCCAGTGGATTACGGGGGGCGACTGGGATCATCAGCAATGGCCCTCGCGCCAGCTACCGCGCCGGGAGTGGATCGATTCCGTCACCTCGCAGACGCCCGTTTTCGTCACCCGACACGACGGGCACATGGGGCTGGCCAATTCGCTCGCCCTGCGCCTTGCGGGAATAGGGCGTCACACCCCAGACCCTCCGGGTGGACAGATCGTGCGCGATCCCCGCACGGGGGAGCCCACGGGGATCCTGAAAGACGCGGCCATGGATTTGGTCTACCGCGTCATCCCCGAGCCCTCCCGCGGGGAGCAGGCCGAGGCGCTGCGCGCGGCCATGCGGGAGGCCAACCGGTTTGGGGTGACGACGGTGCACAACATGGGCTCCTGGTCCGAGCTGCCTGTCCTGGATAGCCTCAACCGCCGCGGGGAGCTGACAGTCCGGATCTATCACTTTGTGCCGTTGCCGACGGTCGACAGCCTGATCCGATTTGAACGCCGCGGGGGTATTCGCACGCCCATGCTGAAGACCGGCGGGCTAAAGGGCTTCGTAGACGGCTCCTTGGGATCCTCCACGGCGCTCTTCTTCGAACCGTACACGGACGATCCCGGAAACCGCGGACTGCCCAACGCGATGATCCTGCCCGTCGGGCGGTTGGATTCGATCATCGAGCGGGCCGATCGAGCCGGGCTTCAGGTTGCCGTACACGCCATAGGGGACAGCGCCAACAAGTACCTGCTGGACGTTTTCGCCCGCGTCGCTGCGCGCGTAGGGCCGCACAAGCGGCGTTTTCGCATCGAGCATGCCCAGCACCTGCGGCCTAGCGAGATCGCCCGGTTCGCTCAACAGGAGGTTATCGCCTCCATGCAGCCCTATCATGCCATCGACGACGGACGGTGGGCGGAGCGGCGCATAGGGCCGGAGCGCTCTCGCTACTCGTATGCGTTTCGCTCCCTGTTGCAGTCCGGGGCCGTCGTGGCCTTTGGCTCCGATTGGACCGTGGCCCCTCTGAACCCGATCCTGGGCCTATATGCAGCGGTGACGCGCCGCACCCCCGACGGCCGCCACCCGAACGGCTGGGTGCCGCAGGAGAAGATCTCGCTGGAGGACGCCTTGCGCTCCTATACCTTGGCAAGCGCCTACGCGGGCTTCGATGAGGCGCGCTTGGGCTCGCTTCGGGCCGGCAAGTGGGCTGACATCGTCGTGCTGGATCGGGACCTGTTTCGGCTAGACCCGGAGCAGTGGAAAACCGTGCGCGTGCGCTACACAATCGTAGCGGGCAGGGTGGTCTACCGCGCAGGGTCGCAGCCGTGATCGATTGGGCACACGAGGCGAGGCGGATCCGATCCGCCTACGCGCAAATACCGCAAACGCACAGGGCGCGCTGGGCGGCCCTGCACCCGGCCGAAAGGCGCCACCGGGTCCGCCAGTACGAGGCTCTCTTAGAGCTGCTGGCCCGGACGGGGTGGTCGGACCTGGCGGGCAAGCGGGTCTTGGATGTAGGCTGCGCCGAAGGGCGCCTGCTGGGCCTCATGCTCGATTTGGGGGCGCTTCCGCAGCACCTAGCCGGCGTCGAGGTGCGCCCCGAGGTTCTACAGAAGGCCCAAGAACGCTTCCTCGGACCGGATCTGCGCTTAGTAGAAGGTCCACCCTGGCCGTTTGCGGAGGTTAGCTTCGATCTCATCCTGCTCAGCTTGGTCTTCTCCTCCGTGGCCTCTCAAGAAGCCCGAGCGGAACTGGCTCGGGAGGTGCTGCGTCTGCTGCAGCCCGGAGGATACCTGTGGTGGTGGGATATGCCGCATCAAAGCCTCATCGCCGGAGGACACGGGCGGCCCTTAAACCCACTGCGATTGTGGCCGGACTTGAAGCCCCAAGCCCTCTATTGGGGTGCGCCGCGCTGGAGGAGCCCCATCTGGACCGGAAGGCGGATGATTCGGCTCCTGGAGGGCGCTTGGAACGTCTGGTTCCGCTGGGTCCCCTGGGTGGGGGTTTTGTTGGGGCCTAAACCTTAGGAGCCCAGCACCCACAGGCCCTTGGGGATCTGCGAATGCAGCTGCCCGCGCGCCCACAGACCGCAGCCTAGCTCATAAGAGCCAAAGCGCACGTGCACGTAGCCGGGCTCGACCTCTTCGGTGGGTCGGATGTTGAGCGTCTGCCCTGAAAGGAAGCGTCGAGCTTCCTCCAGGCTGGCCAGCGAAAGCGCGTTGCGCCGGATCTGCGGCCCAAAAAACTGCAAGGCGGCCGTAGTGGGCTTATAGCCGTAATTCGTGCGCCGCAGCAGGGCTACGCCTATAGAGTGCGGGGGCGGATCATCCGGCACCGGTGTTGCGCGCCAGGCCATCCAGATCTTCTCTCGGCCGCGGCGCCAAAACCGAAACGGCTCCAGAGTCTGCGCTTCTAGACCAAAGCGCTCCGCAAACCAGCGCAGGGGCGTTTCGTCCTCCAGCGGCTGGGGGCGATCGTAGCGCAGCCCCTCGACGGGCCTTTTCTGGGGGGACATAGGGCGGTCTGTGCGCCGGATGCGCGCTACGAAAAAGCCCCCCGTGTCGTTTAGGTGAGGCCAGTAGCGTCGGGCGTGCGCGACGTCCTTCCGAAAGCTCCTCCCCTGCCATCGCAAGATCCCCGAATCGGCCCGCAGACCGGGGATCTCGAAGGGTTCTACATATCCGAAGTCCCCCAGCACGGCATCCAGGACGGCCTCGTTTTCCTCTGGGGCGTACGTGCAGGTGCTGTAGACGAGCACGCCATCGGGCTTAACCAGGCGCAGCGCCTGCTCCAATAGGCCGCGCTGCACCCTCTGCACGGTTTCCGTGAAGGCGGGCTTGTAGCCTTTCCAGCTGCGCGCGCGTTTGCGCAGCGTGCCCTCACCTGAGCAGGGCGCATCGAGCAGCACGCGATCGAAAGAGCCCGACTCCAGAGGCAGGCTGGCTCCGTCGTGGTGCATGACCACGACTTGTGGTAGTCCTAGCCTTTCTATAGTAGCTCGTAGGCTTGACAGACGGCGCGTGGCCAGTTCGTTGGCTATGACCACGCCCTCTGAGCCCACGCGTAGCGCGATTTGGGCCGTTTTACCCCCGGGGGCCGCGCACAGATCCAAAATCCGCTCGCCCGGCTGGGGATCCAACGCTACGACGGCCGTGAGCGCGATCTCCTCCTGCACGTAATACCAGCCGGCCGCAAAGGCCAACGTAGCGCCCGGTTTGTCGGCGCCAGGGAGCCGGTAGGCGCCCGGATACCACCCGAGGGGCTCGGGCGCGTAGCCCGCCTCGCGCAATGCCTCAAGCAGGCGCTCCGGAGAGCTCTTAACAGGGTTGACCCATAGGCAAGCCGGAAGCGGGCGGGCCAGGCACGCCCAAAAGGCCTCGACGTCCTCTAGCAGAGGCTCATAACGCGCAAAGGGATGCTCCATCGCGTTTAAGCACGCCCCAGAATGCGCAACAGCTCCTCGCGCAGGCTGCTATCGGTTTCGCTGAGCTTGAGACGACCGGCTAGTAACAGGCGCAACTCGCGGCGCTTGAGGGCGTTTTCGTATTCGGCCTGCTCCTCTGAGGTTTCGGGCCTGATCTCCGGAACGGGTATGGGTCGACCGTTTTGGTCTACGGCCACGAACGTATAGTAGGCCCGATTGCTCAGGCGCCGATCGCCGGTAAACGGGTTCTCGGCCTGCACCACGAGCCCCACCTCCATAGAGGTGCGGAAAGCCCGCGTGACGGCCCCCTCGATGAGCACGACCTCGCCTAGCTTAATCGGGGAGCGAAACTCCACAAAGTCCACCGACACGGTCACGCAAACGCGATTGGAGTGTCGTTGGGCGGCGATGGCGGCGCACGCGTCCATCCACTGCAGGAGCCGACCACCCATGAGGTTGCCTAAGGGATTTGTATCATTGGGCATAACGAGCTCTGTCATGCGCACGCGGGATTGCGATACGGTTTTAGGCTGCTGGTTCATGCGGGCTCCTTGTCATCTCTTTCGAGGCGGGGACTATGGGCCTCCCTTAAGCCTACTCCGTCCCGCCCCTCTTCCCAACCTGAATGTCACAGGGGAACATGCAGGGCGTCGCCGAGGCTCCGAGGGATCACTTGCGTCGTTTTTTGCTCGGCTGCCCCCGGCGTTCGTCGATGGCCTGAAGCCGTTCCACAAGAGCCTCTCGCGTCTCTTGCCGGAGCAGCTCCCCGATCTCGGAGATCGCGATACTCGGCTTGGAGGCCTTTGGGGAAGCAACTCTGCCTTTAGAGGGCATATGAGGGTGCGCTTTAGTCCGGTAACGCCACCAAAGGTAAGGCATCCGGGGCCTATGCGGGCAAGGCGATGGCTTGACTTTCCGAAGCCTTTACGGCTATTTTGGGCCGTCCTCCGGCAAGCAATAAGAAGAAACCAAGCCGCCTATCGAACCCTTGCGCCGATTCGGGTAAACGCCTTGCGGAAATGCGCAAACGGCCTTCTTTTACGGGGCGCGCCTTTGCCCGGATCCGGTTTTGGGTGTCGATAGGGACATTAGCGGGCTTGCTCACAGGCCCCTTTGGGGCTCGATCGCAGTCCATTCAGGTCCAGACGCTCTCTTCGGGTCTTCTGCGCCTTATTTGGCAGGCCGATTCGCTGCCTTCTTGGCCCACCGGTGAGCCGATAGACGTTCGCCTCTGGCTGGCATGGCTCAGCCGGACGGGCTGGGAGCCCTGCTATGAGCACAGCCTGGAGCTACCGGGCCCTGGGGTTCCGCAGCTGCGGCTGCAGGTCGCGGAGCGCGATCCCGTATCGGTTCCGGCGGCGGAGCCGGCCTCCTGGAAGGCCTGGAGCGCGTATCTGCTGCGGCCCGAACCCGTAGGCTTGAGCGAGCCCGGCATGGAGCGCCGCCGCTGGAAGGCCGAGCTTCTGTTTTATCCGTTCCGGCTTGAGGGAGGAAGGCTCATCCGATACCGCCGCATCGTAGTGGATCTTTTGCTTCCGGAGGCGCCCTCAGCACGTCTGCAGGCGGCCTCCGAAAACTCCCATCTGAGGGTGCGCCGCAGCGTTTTGGCCGATGGCCCCTGGTATCGGTTCGGGGTCTCGCGCACGGGGATATACCGCATAGATCGGGCGCTGCTGCAGAGCTGGGGGATCAATCCGGATAACGTAGATGCGCGCACGATTCGGATCTTCGGCAACGGCGGCCAGCCCCTGCCGGCTTTGGCCGGAGCGCCTCGGCCCGCGGATTTGCTGGAAGTCCCCACCTACGCTGTGGGCCTGGAGGATGGCCGCTTGGATGCGGGCGATTATCTTTTATTCTTCGGGCAAGGTCCCTACGGATGGCGCTACGAGGCCGATCCCGTCACGGCTCAGCGGCGCTGGCAGCACTGGATACATCCGTTTTCGCGCGAGACCTACTACTTTCTCACCTTCGGCGGGGCGCCGGCGCGGCGCATGAGCATGCTCTCTTCGCTCAACGAAGCCGAGCCGCTTCGGCCGAGGGCCTTTACGGAGCTTTTGTTCTGGGAGCCCGAGATCGAGAAGGCCGAGGCCACCTTGCAGTCGGGCACGCAGTGGCTGGGCCCGCGCTTGGACGCCAACGCGCGTACGCGTCTGCTCTGGGACCGCCCCTTGCACGGTCTGGTGCCCGGCTCCGCGATCGCATACCGGATCAAGGTGGCGGCGCGCTCGATTCCAGAGACGGAGTTCATCCTGCGCGAAAGCGGCTTTGTGCTGGGCCGGATCCTAGTGCCCCCGGTGCCGGCCTTAAGCGGCATCGACGGACCGGCCGCCTACGAGCGGGAGGCCGCCTTTACGCTCTCCAACGCCGCGCTTGCGCGCTCCCGGCTGGAGCTCAGCTACAACGGACCGGCCAACGGCACGGGGTGGTTGGATTGGGTCAGCTGCGCCTATCCGCGCCAGTTTGTGGCCGTTGGCGATACGCTTGGGTTTCGCAGCCCCGAGGGGGCCTCGGGGGTTGTGGAGTTTCGCCTGGAGGGCTTCTCCCGCGAGCCCTTGATCTTCGACGTAACCGAACACCAAGATGTGCGCTGGATCCGTCCCCTTGTCGGCGGTCCCAATCCCGTCTTTCAGGTTCGGATCGAACCCGGTCAAATCCGCACCTTTTACGCTACGGCGGGCGTTTTCCTGCAGCCCGGAAGCGCCACGCCGATCCCCAACCAGAACCTGCACGGGATCGCGGAGTATCCCGATTATGTGCTCATCGCCCCCAGAGCCTTCGCCGAACCCGCCCGTCGGCTGGCCGAGCACCGGCGCGCAACCGGCCTGCGTCCCCTGGTGGTCTGGCAAGAGGAGATCTTAAATGAGTTCTCCGGTGGAGCCTCTGATCCGCGGGCGATCCGCGATTACCTGAAGTTCCTCTACGATCGGGCCCCTACGCCGGAGCAGATGCCCCGCTACGTGCTGCTATTGGGCGATGGGCACTACGATTACAAAGAGCTCTCCCGGCCCGCGCTGCGAAACTGGATCCTGACATATCAGAGCGACGAATCCCTGGTGCGGGAGCGCACCTATACGAGCGACGACTACTTCGGGCTGCTCGACGATCACGAGGGCCTCTGGGAGTGGCGCGAGGGGCCCTCCCCGGAGCGGCTCGATCTGGCTATAGGTCGGCTGCCCGTTCAGACGTTGGCTGAGGCCCAGCGCGTCGTGGAGCGTATCATCCGCTACGAGACGGATCGTTCCGGTTGGGGGGACTGGCGGGCGATCGTGACGTTTCTGGCCGACGACGGGCCCACAAGCTATGGGTCCGATTACGACCTGCATCTGCAAAACGCCGAGATGACAGCCCGCCGGCTTCAGGAGCGCGATCCCGCAGTCGAGATCCACAAGCTTTACATGAGCGCCTACGAGGCCGTGAGCACCCCTCTGGGAAGGCGCCTGCCGCAGGTGACGCGCGATTTGCTGGAGCGCATCAATCAGGGGACGCTTCTGGTGAACTTCACCGGGCACGGAGGGCCAGAGGGGTGGACGCACGAGCGCGTTTTTCAGATCTCCGACATCCCGCGCCTCAGCAACCGGGATCGGCTAGCCGTGTTTGTGACCGTCACCTGTAGCTTCGGCAAGTTCGACAGCGGCGATACACAAAGCGGGGCCGAGGAGTTGCTCGTCTATCCCGACGGCGGCGCGATCGCCGTCTTGGGCACCACGCGCGTGGTCTATACTAACCCCGACACGACCACGGCCAACTTGGGGCTGGCCGTGGCGCTCTTTGATCGGCTCTTCCGGCGGGACGCCTTAGGCCGCCCCCTGCGGATAGGGGATAGCTACCTATTGACCAAGAACACCGCCGTGGGACGGGAGGGCAACAGCCGCAAGTTCGCGCTGCTCGGGGATCCGGCGCTGCGGCTCGGGCTACCGGAAAGGCGCCTGCGCATCAGCCGCATCAACGGCCGCGACCCGGAGCAAGAGCCCCTGTTGTTGCGGGCCCTCGATGAGGTTCTTGTGGAAGGCGAAGTGCTCGATGCCCAGGGCGGGCTCGATGAGCGTTTCTCCGGGCAGGTCGTGCTTACCGTCTACGACGCTCTGCGCCGCGTGCCCGTGCCGCCGGGGGAGGTCCGCTATCTGCGCGAAGGGTACTTTACGGTGCGTCAGGATCGGCTCTTTCGCGGCACGGCCACCGTGCGGGGAGGTCGCTTTCGGCTGCGCTTTGTCGTCCCCAAGGACATCTCCTATACCGGACAGCCCGGCCGGCTGTGGGCCTACGCTCTGGGGCCCGCCGTCGACGCCCTGGGCGCCACCGACCGCGTGCTCGTGGGAGGCACAAATCCTGACGCCGCGCGCGATACACGAGGCCCCGAGGTTTTTCTGTACCTCAACGATCGCACCTTCGTCTCAGGCGGCCTGACCAACCCCACGCCCCTGCTTATCGCCGATGTGCGGGATGAGAGCGGGATCAACACCACGGGCTTAGGCGTAGGCCATGAAATGCTGGCTATCCTAAACGGGGACGAACGCCGGGCGATAGTGCTCAACCCTTTCTACCAGAGCAAACCCGATAGCTATCAGGAGGGTACAATCACGTATAGGCTGGGACCGCTTGAGCCCGGAGAATACGAGCTCCGTGTGCGTTTGTGGGATGTGCACAACAACCCCGGCGAAGCCACGTTGCGCTTTGTGGTGGCCTCCTCCGAGGGGCTCGTGATCCGCAACGTGCTCGCCTACCCCAACCCTATGCGGAGTTCGACGCGCTTCGTCTTCGAGCACAACCGGCCCGGGGAGCCGCTTGACGTGGAGATCCGGATCTATACGGTGACGGGCCGCCTTGTGCGGCTGCTGCGCCAGGAGGGCCTGGTTTCCGCCGGCACCCTGGTGCAGATCCCTTGGGACGGTCTGGATGAGGACCTAGAGCCCCTGGCCCGAGGGGTGTACCTGTACCGGGTGCGCGTGGCGCTAGCCGACGGCTCAGCCCGAGCGGAGCACGTGGAACGATTGGTCGTATTACGATAAAAAGGAGCCCAAGCGATGTGCCCTATTCGCTATACGCTTTCGTTGTTAGTGCTCGTCGGTCTGCTAAGACCTCTTCGAGCGCAGCCCGGCATGGCGGCCGTGCCGTTTTTGCAGATCGAGCCTGACTCCCGAGCCGCCGGTATGGGCAATACGGGCGTGGCCGTGGCAGATAACGTGGCGGCCATTTTCTGGAACCCGGCTGGACTCGCCTTTCAGCAGGGCGTTGAGGCCAGTATCACCCATGCCCAGTGGTTGCCCCAGTTTAAGACAGATCTTTTCTACGATTACCTGGTGGGCAAATTCCGCCTGCCGAATTGGGGTACCTTCGGAGCTCATGTGACGTTCCTCAACCTGGGCGAGCATGAGTACCGGGATGCGGATAACAATTTCCTGGGGACCTTCCGCTCCTACGATCTGGCCGTAGGGCTTTCGTATGGCGCTCTGCTCAGCCCCTCCTTAGGTTTGGGGACCGGGCTGCGTTTTATCTACTCCAACCTCACACCCGGAATCATGGTGCAAGGCCAAGAGGCCAAGGCGGGCACGACGGTGGCGGCGGATCTGGGGCTGCTATATCGGAGTCCATCAATCAGGTTGGGGTCCGGAAGCGGGCGTCTGAGCCTGGGGCTTAACCTGGCCAACCTGGGCCCCGCGATCCAATACAGCGACAACGCGCAGGCCGATCCGTTGCCGACGAACTTGCGTCTGGGATGGGCCCTGAGTTGGAGTTTTGATCCCGAAGGGCGCAACATGCTTACGCTGGCCAACGACTTCAACAAGATGCTCGTGCGCCGCGATACCTCGGGTCGGGCCGATCCCTTCTACAAAGCGCTCTTTACGAGCTGGGGACCTATTCAAACGCCCGGCGGCAGACTAGCGTTGTGGCAGCAATTTACCGTGGGGCTGGGCCTGGAGTACTGGTACAACCGACTCTTAGCTGTGCGCACGGGCTACTTTTACGAAGACAAAAACAACGGCAATCGGCGTTTTGTAACCTTTGGGGCGGGGATCCGCTACAACATCTTCGGGGTGGACTTTAGCTACCTCTACACTCTTGAGGAGCAGCATCCGCTTGCCAACACGATGCGCTTTTCCTTGCTTCTGGACCTAAGCCGCCGTTAGTGATCGCGTTCCGTGATAAAGCGCACCAGCCTCAGCAAGGCCTCCTGAGCCGGGTTGGGGGGGAGGTCCGCCAAGAGCTCCAAGGCCTGTTGGGCGAAGAAGCGCATGCGGTGCACGGCGTAGCTTACGCCTCCGTAAGCGTGGGCGAAAGCGATGATGCGCTCCAGCTCCCCCGTCCGCCTGGGGCCGCGGCGTAGTAGGCTGAGGATGATCCGACGCTCCTCTTGAGGAGCCTGGCGAAGGGCGTGTATGAGGGGCAGGGTGAGCTTGTGCTCCCGCAGGTCGTTGCCGCGGGGTTTGCCCGCTCGGATGTCGAAATCAAGCAGATCGTCTCGGATCTGAAAGGCCATACCCAATAGCTCCCCGGCCCGACGGAAGCGCTCGATGCGCTTAGGATCATCAGTCGCGCTGGCCGCCCCACAAGCCATGCTGGCCGCAAAGAGGCTGCCCGTTTTGTCCGCGATGATGCGGTAGTACGTGCTCTCATCGGCCTCAAGGGAGCGGCTGCGCTCTAGCTGGAGTAACTCCCCTTCGCTCATGCGGCGTACGGCGTCGGAGAGGAGCTCCAGGAGCCGAAACTCACGGTTTTCGAGGGCCAGCAATAGCCCGCGCGCCAGCAGAAAGTCGCCCACAAGCACGGCGATTTTGCTCTTCCACAGGGCTCGAACCGAAAACCACCCTCGGCGTAGGTCAGAGGCGTCCACGACGTCGTCATGGATTAGCGTGGCCGTATGCAGCAACTCCACAAGGGCCGCCGCGTAATACGTGCTCGGGGTGATGCGGCCGCAGGCCTTAGCCGACAGCAACACAAGCATAGGGCGGATGCGCTTGCCTTTTTGACGCAGCACGTACTGCAGGATCAGGTCCAGCAGCCGCACCGAGGTGCGCATCGCCTCCCGAAAATAGCGATCAAAGGCCTTCAGCTCCGCCGCTATGGGGGCCTGGAGAACATCAAGGCGCAAGACGGGGTTGGGGGCAGACAACGACGTATCCGTGCTGGGCATAGGACGGAACCGTTTCCCTTACGCCAAAATAAACGGCCTCGGAGTCGTAAAGCAAAACGGATATTGCGTGCTAGGGAACTTTCACGGCCATAACACCATTCTCTGATGGCGCCATTCCGGCTATATGCTGAACTGCTCAGGACGGGCCCTTATGGCGATCGAAGCCCTAAAGCAGTTTCTGTCGCTCTCCGGAGCCGGATGCATCCTGGGGGCTTTTGCGATGGTCCAATTGGGTCGTTGGCGGCCCACGCAGGCTCGCTACAACTGGCTGAACCTCATTGGCGCATTGGCCTTGCTGGCTTCGGCTTGGATTGACCGAAACTGGGGCTTTATTCTGCTGGAACTCCTCTGGTCGGCTCTGAGTGTGTGGGCCCTGCTGCGCAAGGCGGCTCCCGCCGAGGTGGGCTCATGAACGCGGCGCTGGAGCGATACAGCTGGCTGGCCGGAGTCGGATTGCTTGTCGCCCTATCGGTCGGGGGTTACTGGTTTGTGTCCGCTTTGCGACGCAACCCCCCCTTGGGCACGATCGCTGTCCGTAATGGGCAAATCCAGTCGTTCTGGTTGCCCGACTCTTCCCATGTGGTCTTGCAGGGCGACAGCCAACTGCTCTATCCCATTCGGGGCTTTGGCGGCAATCTGCGACAGGTCGCCCTGCGTGGGCAGGCCTATTGGGAGATCAGAGCCGGCCGCAGGCCGCTGCGGATCCGCTGCGATTCCCTCTACATCGAAACCCTGGGGCCGGCTTCCTGCAATGTGCGATGGCGCGATGGGCGCCTGGAGCTGACGGCGATCTCCGGACGCTTCACCCTGCGGGCGCCAAACGGAAGTTGGACCCTTGAGGAATGGCAACGCCTGGTTTGGCCCCATCCGGCCCAGGTTGAGGCCGTCGAACCCTTCCGATATGCCCAGTGGCGCTTTGGGATGCTCTATTTCGCCAACACCCCCCTGAAAGAGGTGCTAGAGGAACTGCGGCGCGCCTGGGACCTGCGGTTGGAAGCCGACTCAGGCCTGCTGGGTCGGCCCGTAAGCGGCCGCTTCTCCTCAGAGCAGACCTTCGCAGAAGTGCTCCGCGAGCTAGCCGTGCAAGTTCGAGCCCGTGTAGTGCCCACTGAAGACGGTTGGCGTCTGGAGGGGGAGGGGTAGGCGGCGATAAGAGGGAAAAATGGATCTATAGGAATTACGAACGGTAAACCGGCCTTGGCATTTCACCTCTTTCTTTGGGACTCCCAAGGGCTGGCATAAACCTTGAGCCTGCCCTGGCGTCACCAGGCCAGAGGCAGCCAAGGCGCTATGGACCTATCCACGCTGATCGGCATCGTGGGCGGATTGGGGCTGATAGGAGCCTCCATCCTGATGGGCTCCGGTTTTTCCGTGTTTGTGGACATCCCCTCCGCGATTATCGTGTTGGGAGGCACGATGGCGGGCACGCTGGTGAGCTTTCCGCTGTCGAAAGTGCTGGGAGTGCTGAAGGTAGTCAAAAAGACCCTCTTTCATCAGGAGGTGGTGCCGGCTCGATATATCGAGCAATTTGTGGAGTTGGCTCGCAAAGCACGTCGGGATGGGCTGCTTTCGATCGACCGGGAGCTAGATAGCATTCAAGATCCCTTCATGCGCTCTGGGCTGGAGATGGCCGTAGACGGCATGGACGCCGAGGCGATCGCAGCCGTGCTGCAGAATGAACTGGATAACATGACCGAACGCCACAAAGCGGGCCAGCGCATCCTGCAGACCATGGGCTCGCTGGCTCCGGCCTTCGGCATGATCGGGACGCTGATTGGTCTTGTGCAGATGCTTCAGAACCTCAACGATCCGGATCAAGTGGGGCCCGCGATGGCGGTAGCGCTCATCACCACCTTCTACGGGGCTCTTTTGGCCAATCTGTTCTTTATTCCCATGACCACGAAGCTCAAGGAGCGCTCCGCAGAGGAGGTCTACATCCGGTCGATCATTCTGGAGGGGGTACTGGCGATCGTGAATGGGGATAACCCCCGGATCGTGGAGATGAAGCTTATGCGCTATCTGCCTCCCGCCATGCGGCAGCGATTGGCCGGCGGCGAGGCCGCAGCTGAGCTCAAGAAGGTGGCCTGATGCAGGGTGCGCAGCAGAAGCCCCTTAAGCGTTCTAAGCCCCAGCAGGAGGAGTCCGCCGGGGGGGCGCCGGAGTGGATGGTCACGTTTTCGGATATGACGACGCTCCTGCTTACGTTCTTTGTGCTGTTGTTGTCGATGTCGGAGATCGAGGTCAAAAAGTTTCGGGAGACCTTCTCCTACTTCACGGGCAACCGCGGGATATTGCATCAGCCGGCTCCGGTCTCGGCGCCCCCCAATGCCCAGAGCCTTAAACAGATGCAGGTCTATGAAGAGCTCGTAGCGGACATCGCCGAGATGGGGCTAGCCGGAAAAGTCGACGTGTACCTCGATGGCGAATCGATGCGCATCGTCATGCTCGATTCCGTAACGTTTTATTCGGGTCAAGCCAGGTTGCGGCCCGAGGCCTATCCGATTCTCAATCGGGTAGCGGAGTTGCTGCAGAAAGAATCGATCAAGCGGGTCTGGGTTGAGGGGCACACGGATAACGTGCCGATCGCAACGGCCCAGTTCCCCTCTAACTGGGAGTTGTCCGGGGCGCGCGCCGCAGGGGTGGTGCGGTACTTGATTCAGCACAGCCGCTTGAATCCAGAGCGCTTCGCCGCGGCCGGTTATGCCGATACCCGACCCGTAGCCTCCAACGATACCCCCGCCGGAAGGGCACAAAATCGACGCGTAGAAATCCGCATCGAATGGCAAAAACCGTAAGGGCCTTATGGGAGCTCAAGAGACGCTAGCGACCCCATCGTCCGGTGCGCCTACCGAGGTGGCAGAGCCCACCCCCAAAAAGGGGATCCCCCGATGGCTGTGGCTGGGCGTGCTCCCGGCTGTGATCCTGCTAGAGCTAGGGGTTACGGCCTATCTGGTGCTGAACGATTTCGACAGGGTGCATCGTATCGTGGGGCGCCTGCGTGGCTCTAGCTCGGCCCAACCCGAGGGGACTCAACCAGAGCCGGGCGAGCAGGTTCAGAGAGGTCCCGGGGTCTTTGGGACGTTGGAGAACATCACCATCAATCCCGCTGGCACCCAGGGACGGCGTTATCTTTTGGTTTCCTTCGGGCTTGAGGCCCCCAGCGCGGTTATTCTGGAGGAGGTCAAAGAAAAAGACATCGTGATCCGGGATCGCGTGATCCGGATCCTTAGCCAGAAGACCGTTGAGGAGTTGGCCGACGTATCGCAGCGCGAGGCGATCAAAGTCGAGGTGCTGGCCGGCATCAACGAGGTGTTGCAAAAGGGCAAAATCCGACACCTGTATTTTACCCAGTACGTGCTCCAGTAAGCCTCATCCGGTCCGATCTTTGACCCATCTCGTAGCCGGTTGCGCGATCGCAGCGCGGCCGGCTTTTTGGCGTCAATTAGGCCTGTTTGCGGATGCTCTGAAGGGAAATTTCAGCCGGCTCGGGCCATGAAAAAAATTCTCTCCCAGGAAGAGATCGACACCCTGCTTTCGCATGTCGGCTCGACAGGGGAGTACGACGAGGCGGCGCTTGTCGAGGAGCGCTCCGTTGAGCTGTTTAACTTCAAGCGTCCGCATCTGATCTCCTACGATCAACAGCGGGCGCTTAAGCGAATCCACGAAAATTTTGCCCGCAACATGAGCGTCTACCTTTCGGCTCAGTTGCGCACGATCGTGGATTTTCAGCTGACGGGCATCGATCAGGTGCTCTATTCCGAGTACGTCATGTCCGTCTCCCCGCCGAGCGCGCTCTACATCCTGGAGATCCCCGAACACAGAAGCAAAGCCGTCTTCGAGCTCGGTACAGAGCTGTGCATTTTCGTCGTCGAGAAGCTCTTCGGTGGGCAATCGCGTGAGTTTGGGGCCAAGCGGCCGCTATCGCAGATCGAGCAACGCATCATGCTCAAGATCATTGGCCGGGCCATCGAAGAGCTGCAGCTGGCCTGGCAGCCGCTAGCCGAATTTAAGATCCGCTATGCGGGCTTTGAGGCGGACCCCGAATTCGTGCAGATCGTGCCTGGCTCTACGCCGGCCGTGGTGGTGCTCTTTGGCGTGCGGATTTATGAAGCCCTCTCCGTGGCCGGCATCTGTTATCCGTACTTGCTGCTGGAGGAGCTCCTGAAAAAGTCCAGCATCGAACAGTGGTTCCAGCCCACTGACGATATCCCTCTTGATGTGCGGCGCTTCTATGAGCAGAACGTCAAGCGCTCGGAGGCCGTGCTAACGGTCGAGCTGGGGCGCACGCGTCTGACCCTGGAGGAGATCCTCTCGCTGCAGGTGGGCGATGTGATCGCGCTAGAGCGTCGGGTGCAGGAGCCCGCGCTGCTGTATATCGACAACAAGCCCAAGTTCTGGGTGCAACCCGGGGTGGTTCGCGGCAAGTATCGCGGGGTGAAGGTGCTGGATGTTTATCACGAACTGATGGACAAGGAGACCGCTCATGCGCGCGTGGTGGAACCGCCTACGAGCGGAGCTTGAACCGGCCTTGGCCGGGTTTTTCCAGACCCTTCTGGGGAAGCCCGTTCGCGTCCACTTCGACACGGTGGCCGAAGGGGCCTCCGAGGTCAAAACCGCCGTATCGGCCGAAGGCCTTTGGGTGCGCCTGCAAGAAGTGCGCTCCCAGACCCTTTGTTGGCTTCTCTGGACTCAGGAGGCGCTCGGGCAACTGGCTCAAGCCATGCTGGGACAGAGCCTAGAGGAGCTCGAGGCGGGCGGCTCGGATCTAGCCGCCGAGCTCACAGGTCAGCTTTGGGGTGCGTTGGAGCCCGCCTTGCGCCAGGCCGGTCTTGAGATGCGCTGGGGGGCCTTCGAGGTGATCTCCGATAAGCCCTCTGCGCAGGAGCCCGTCGATGTAGGCCGACTGCGCCTGTCCACATCGGATGCGGAGTTCGGAGCGCTTTTTCTCCTTGTGCCCCAACGCGTGCTGCAGGTCCCCTCTGAGGCCCCTCATGCCAGCCCATCGGGTTTAGCCGCTGCGGCGGTACGGGAGGAGGTGCCGATTCGCGCGGCCCAGTTCCCCGAGTTGGCCTCCGAGCGTAACGGGACGCCCGTGGCGAATCTGGAGATCTTGGCCGATGTGCATCTGGAGATCTCCGTAGAGCTTGGCCGTCGGACCATGCCTCTGGCTGAGGTGCTGCGCCTGACCAAGGGGTCGCTAATCGAGCTCGATAAGCTGGCCGGCGAGCCCGTCGACATTCTCGTAAACGGCCGCAAGATCGCACAAGGCGAGGTGGTGGTGATCGATGAAAACTTCGGGGTTCGGATTATCGGCCTGGTTTCCCCGGCCCAGCGGCTCCGGAACGCCTCCTGATCCGTTGCGCCGCTGGGCGGGCCTGCTGCTGGGGCTTGTGGGCCTGCTGGTGCTCTTGTGGGCGCTCTTGCCCGCCGGAGGGCCTCCTGAGCCCAATGCTCAAGAATGGCTGCGCGGCGACAGCCTGGCCCGTTCGGGGCAGCGCCCGGCCGGATCGGCCTTCTCCTGGGGCACATTGCTAAAGACCGTGTTGCTCGTTGGGGCCTTGGTGGGGGTGCTATACTGGCTCAAACGCCGACAGCCCGCTCAAAGCCCATCTGGCTGGATGCAAACCGCGGCCGCGCATGCGCTTCCGGGTGGCGCACACCTGGTATTGGTGCGCGCCGGCGATCGGTGGCTGCTTTTGGGCGTCACGGCCCAGCAGGTTAGCTTGCTAGCCGAATACGAAACCCCGCCGTTCGGATACGACTCCCCGGAACACTGGGCCGGCCGATCATGAAGCTGATTCTGTTCGGCGCTCTGTGCCTTGCGCTCCTTGAGGCGCCGGGGCTGGCGGCGCAGGGCCGCGGGCAGGCCTCTACCCCTCCGGCTGCCCCCTCAGCGCAGCTAAACCCTCTTCCGCAGAGCCTGCCCCGAATCCAGCTTTCCGTTCAGCCAGCCGACGGGCGTGAGGACTACGCCCTGCCCATCCAGCTCATCCTGCTTTTGACCGTCCTCACCCTGGCCCCGTCGATCATCATCATGATGACCTCCTTTACGCGCCTGGTTGTGGTGTTCCACTTTTTGCGCATGGCGCTAGGCACGCAACAGTCCCCGCCCAATCAGGTCCTGATCGGGCTTGCTTTGTTTTTGAGCTTCTTTGTCATGTATCCCGCTCTAAGCGAGATCAACACGCAGGCCTTGCAGCCATATCTTAATCGACAAATCACCCAGGCCGAGGCCCTTGAGCGCGCCGCGGTGCCCCTGAAGGAGTTCATGCTCCGGCAGACCCGGGCCAAGGATCTTCTGCTGTTCATGGATCTGGCCCGCCTGGGGCCGGTGCAAGATCCGAAACAAGTGCCCCTGTATGTGCTTGTGCCCGCATTTTTGATCAGCGAGCTGCGCATCGCCTTTCAGATCGGGTTTTTGCTCTATTTGCCTTTTTTGGTGATCGATCTTGTCGTGTCCAGCGTGCTGCTCTCGATGGGCATGATGTTTCTGCCGCCCGTGATGGTCTCCTTGCCGTTTAAGCTCCTCATTTTCGTGCTCACGGACGGCTGGTATCTCATCGTCGAATCCATGCTGCGGGGGTTTGCCAGATGAGCACCGAGCTGGCCCTATATTGGACGCAGGAGACGCTGCGCATCACTGTGTTGTTGGCCGGTCCGCTTTTACTTGGTTCTCTGGTGATTGGGCTTGTCATCAGCATCCTGCAGGCTGTCACCTCGGTACAGGAGATGACGCTTACGTACGTGCCCAAGATGCTCATAATCGCCGTGCTGTTGCTCCTGCTGGCGCCTTGGCTACTTAACCTTATGATCGATTTCACGGCCCGGATTCTGCTCTCCATCCCCGGCATTTCGCGCTAAGCGATGGAATGGACGACCGAGTACCTGGTGCGGTGGTTTTTGGTCGTTGTGCGCATCAGCGGCCTGCTGCTGGCCGCTCCGTTTTGGGGGATGGCTTTCTACCCAGGACGGGTGCGCCTGCTGCTGGCCTTCGGTCTGGGGCTGTTTTTCGCCGCACAAGCTCCGGGGAGCTCCGGGGCCGAGTTGTCCGCTCTTCTGAGCTCCTCATACGTTACGACGCTGCTGAGCATTGCGCGCGAGTTTCTGGTGGGCCTCTGCCTGGGCTTTGCGGGGCGCTTGCTCTTTGAGGGCATCCGCATGGCCGGGGATTTTGCGGGGGTGCAGATCGGTCTGGGCTTGGCCAACGTATTCGATCCAACGGCGCAGGAGCAAGGTAACGTCCTGGCTCAGTTTTGGTTTTTGCTGGCCACGTTGATGTTTCTGCTTCTGGACGGACATCATCTCTACATGCGCGCGCTCAGCTTTAGTTTTACCCTGATCCCGCTGGGAGGGGCCGTTATGCCCGATACAGGCCTGTTCCTGCGCCTGGCCACGGGCATGTTCGCGATCGGGCTCCAGCTGGCCGCTCCGTTCTGGGTGGTGATGCTGTTATTGGACGCGCTGATGGCCCTTTACAGCCGTCTGGCCCCGCAGAGCAACATCTTCCTGCTTTCCCTCTCCTTAAAGGTGCTTGTGGGCCTCTTGCTGGCCTGGCTGCTTGTGCCGATGCTGTTTCAAGCCATCCCGCTTGTGTTGGAGCGTCTGGACGATTGGCTGGAGCGCATCTTGGCCGGTCTGGCTCCTCGGTAGCTGTTTGTTACGCTCTTGTATGGCGCGTTGCTGAGCCCGCCCCGCAGCGCGTATTTTCCGCTTCACCTGCTCTGCAATAGGAGGTGCTCGCATGCGGATGCGCAAGCTGTTGGGGCCGCTGTTGTGGCCTTATCTGCTCTGGGCGCAGGTTCCGGATGACGGCTTTTATCCCGGTGGTCGATACGCGCCCGAGGTACCCCACCCGCAGACTTTTTTGGGATACACCCTGGGGGAGGACTTTACGCCCTACGATCGCGTGGTGGCCTATCTGGAGGCTGTCGCCCGCGCAAGCGCTCGATCGCGTCTGGTCCGCTACGGGCAGACCCATCTGGGCCGGCCCCTGCACTACATGGTGCTCACGGACCCCGCCAACATGGCCCGGCTGGAGGAGATTCGGCAGGCCAACCTTCGGCTTGCCGAACCGCGCACGCTTTCCGCCGCGGAGCAGGAGCGGATCGTGCGCGAAAACCCCGTTGTGGTCTGGCTCAGCTACAACGTGCACGGCAATGAGCCGCCCAGCACGGAGGCCGCGCTGCGCGTGATCTATCAGCTCGCGGCCGGCCAAGACGAGCGCACCCTGCGCATTTTGCGCCAAGCTGTGGTGATCGTCGACCCCTGTTTGAACCCCGACGGCCGGGAGCGTTATGTGCAGTACTTTCGTGCCTACCGGCAGCTCAGGCCCAATGACAACCCCGACGTCGTGCAGCATGAGGAGCCCTGGCCGGGCGGGCGGACGAACCACTATCTGTTCGACCTCAACCGCGATTGGGCCTGGCTTGTGCATCCGGAATCGCGCGCCCGCATCGCGGCCTACCGGCAGTGGCTGCCCCAGGTGCACATCGACTATCACGAGCAGAACTACAACGCCAACTACTTCACCATGCCGGGCATGCGGCCCCGCAACCTGCTATTGCCCGAGGAGAACCATCAGCTGGCTCAACGCATCGGGGAGGCCATGAACCGCGCCTTCGACCGAGAGCAAATTCAGTACTTTACGCGCGAACGCTTCGAGTTCTTCTATCCCGGTTACGGGTCCTCATACCCCAGCCTGCAGGGGGCCATCGGCATGCTCACCGAACAGGGCGGGGGCAGCCGGGCAGGGCTGCTTGTGCAGACCTGGGACGGCACGATGCTTAGCTTCCGACAGCGCGTCTATAACCATTTCCTGACCTCGATGGCCGCGCTGGAGGAGGCCGTCGAACGCCGAGAGGAGCTTCTGCGCTACATGGCGCGCTTTTTCCGCGACGGCATCAGCCTCCGAAAGGGCCCGGCCCTGTACGTGTTTCCGGATCGAACGGAGTCGTATCTGTACAGGCTTCTCGGCGTTCTGCACGCGCACGGGGTGGAGATAGAACGAGCCCGGGCCCCGTTTGTGGTGCCCCGACCCTTTGACTACCGGACCGGGGCGCCGGGCCCCAGCCGATCCTTTCCGGCCGGCACCTGGATCGTTCGCGCCGATCAGCCCCGACAGGTTCTCGTGCACACGCTGCTGTTGCGGGAGATGGCCCTGGAGGATTCGCTCTTTTACGACGTCTCGACCTGGTCTGCCCCTCTGGCCTTCGGAGTCGAGGGTTACTGGTCGGAGCAGCCTCTGAACGTCGCCACGGAACGCGTAACCGAACCCCCGACGTATCGGGGCCAGGTGCGCGGTTTGCCGGCCGCCTACGCCTATCTTATCCCATGGGATCATGTGCAGGCCCCTCGGGCCCTTGTGCGCCTGTGGGGGTGGGGCTACCGCGTGCGCTCAGCCGGGCGGCCTTTTCGGCTCGAAGGCCGGGATTTCCCCCGAGGCAGCCTGATCCTGCTGCTCGGTCAGCAGCCGGACTCGCTGCGCGATCGCGTGCACGAGGACATGCGGCGCCTGGCCGATCAGACCGGCGTTTGGATCTACGGGGCCCAGCGGGCGCTCGTGGAATCGGGTCGGGATCTGGCCTCGCCCTCGCACATTCCGATCCGCCCCCCCCGGGTGCTGCTGGTGGCCGACCGGCCCATTTCGATGTATAGCTACGGGCAGCTCTGGTATGCCTTCGAGCAGGAGCTGGGATACACGGTGCACCCCGTGCGCCTGAGCAGCCTGGCTCAGGTCGATCTGCGCCGCTACGACGTGATACTGTTCCCGGGCGGCGGCAACCTGCGCCCCTTTATCGACAGCACCTTGCAGGCCCGGCTGCGGGCTTGGGTCGAATCCGGAGGCGTACTTGTGGCTTTGGAGGGGTCGGCGCTGTTTTTCACGCAGGATCGGAGCCGCTTTACGCGTGTTGAGCTCGTCCGTCCCCAAGAGGCCCTGCAACGAGCTCGCGACGCCTACACGGCCCGTCTGGGCTGGGAGGCGCGCGAAGACGACCAACGCCATCAGGAGCTGGCCGGCGTGGCCTTGCGCGGGGAGCTGGATCCGACGCATCCGCTCGGATATGGGCTGGAGGGCGAAGTCTACGTTTTCGCCCAGCTTGCGGAGGCTTTCCGCTGGAACCCGCAAGCCAGCGGCATCTCATGGGCCGGCCGATACGGGGCAGACCCGAACACCCTGAAGGTCTCCGGCTTCATCAGCGCCTACAACCGGGCCAAACTGGCCGGGGGCGTCTGGGCGGCCCTGGTGCAGATGGGTCGAGGCAAGGTCGTGCTCATGCTCCCCAACCCGAACTTCCGCATGTACTGGCTGGCTTATCAGCGCATGCTCTGGAACGCCGTTTTTCTGTTGCCCGCTTTGTGATCGGAGGACAGTTTATGGTCAAATTCCCGCTGCGCCTGCTGCTGGCCTGCGTGGGGCTTTTCGGTCCCGTCTACGGGCAGGACCCCCTATATCCCGGTGGCACCTATAGGCCCGACGTTCCCCGCCCCGAGGAATGGCTCGGATACAGGCTGGGGCAGCATTTCAGCTATCATCACCGCATCGTGGGCTATTTCGAGGCCCTGGCCGCCCGTTCCGATCGCATGCGGCTGGAGCGATACGGGCAGACATACGAGCGCCGTCCCCTTATGGTGGCCATCTTCTCCAGCCCCGAAAACCTGGCCCGACTGGAGGCGATCCGGGAGGCGCATCTGCGCCTGGTCGATCCCCGTCGCTATCCGGACGTGCGTTCCGTTATTGTAGATTTGCCCATCGTGGTTTGGCTCAGCTACAACGTGCACGGCAACGAGGCCTCCAGCTCCGAGGCCGCCATGCGCGTAGCCTATCAGCTTGCGGCCGGAACCGATACGCTTACCGAGCGCATCCTGCGGCAGGCCGTGGTGATTCTAGATCCGTGTCTTAATCCGGACGGCCGCGACCGATACGCAAGCTGGATCAACCAAGCCCAAGGTCAACGGTCTGACCCCAATCCGGAGGCCTGGGAGCATGCGGAGCCCTGGCCGGGCGGGCGGACAAACCATTACCTCTTCGACCTCAACCGGGACTGGGCCTGGATGACTCAACTGGAGACGCAGGCCCGTATTCGGCTCTACAACCGGTGGATGCCGGTCGTGCACGTGGACTATCACGAGCAGGGGCGCGAGTCCCCGTATTATTTCGCCCCCGCGGCCCAGCCCATACACCGCCAGATACCGCCTGAGGTGCTGGAGAACATGCGCGTATTCGGGGAGGGCAACCGAGAGGCCTTCGATGCGCGGGGCTGGTTGTACTTCACCCGAGAGAACTTCGACCTGCTCTATCCTGGCTATGGAGACTCCTGGCCCTCGCTTAACGGTGCGGCGGGCATGACGTATGAGCAGGCTGGAGGCGGTTCTGCGGGCACGGCCGTGGAGCTGCGCGACGGTACCTTGCTGCGGCTAGAGGACCGCATCCGGCATCACGTCACGAGCTCGATGGCCACCCTGCGTACGGCCGTGGAGCGCCGTCGGGAGTTGCTGGAGCGCTTTCGGGCCGCCTTTGAACGCATCGTGCGCGTGTCCCGAAACGAAGTACAGGCCTACGTCCTGCCCCCGGAGGCCGGAGACTTAGGCCGCCGGCACCTGTTTCTGCGGCTGCTGTTGGATCAGGGTGTGGAGGTGGCCCGGCTGCGGGAGTCCGTGCGGCGGGTGTCCGTCTACAATTATGCTACCGATCGGACCGAAACGGTCGATCTGCCGGCAGGTTCCTTTGTGATCGTCACCGCTCAGCCCAAGGGGGCTCTGGTGCGCGCGCTTATGGAGCGGCGCACGGAGTTCTCCGATTCCCTTACCTACGACATCACCGCCTGGACGCTGCCGTATGCGTTTGGGCTAGTGCCCTTTTACAGCACCACGACCCCCTTGACGGCCCTAGAGCCCGTAACAGAGGCCCCTGGCCCGGGGGGAGAGCTCATAGGCGGCGAGGCCCGATACGCCTATCTGATACCTCCCGATCAGTACTTCTTCCCAAAGGCCATCGGGCTGCTGATGCGCGAAGGGATCCGAATGCGCCTGGCGCATCGGCCTTTTCGGCTGGACGGGCGGCGCTATCCGGCCGGGACTCTGGTGATTCCGCTGACCCGAAACGAGGAGCGCCGCTCCGCGCTTGTCGAGCTCATGCGCCGCGTGGCCGCCGAGGCGGGAGTGCGCATTTACGCCGCTCAAAGCGGTTTCGTGGAGGAGGGATTTGATCTGGGCTCTAACTACGTCTCCACCTTTGAACAGCCCCGCATCGCCGTGCTCACCGGCGAGGGCATCAACCCCGCGGAGTTTGGGGCCATTTGGTATCTATTAGATCGGCGTTTTGAAGTTCCCTATCACAACGTGCCCCTTGCCGCGCTGGCCGGCCTGGACCTAAGCCGTTACAATGTGCTCTTGCTTCCCCCCGGAAACTACGGTCGCATCGACTCCACCACGCAGGCCCGCATCCGCGACTGGATTCAGCGCGGGGGGGTGCTGGTGGCCGTCGGTTCTGCTGCGCGATGGGCGGCCGAATCTAGGGCGCGCTGGACGCAGGCCAAGGTGCGTCGGACGCCCGAACCGGATGAAGCCCGAAAGGAGCGCCTCCGGCGCGCCGCCTATGCCGAAAGCGAGCGCCTGGCCCTCGAGGGCGATATACCCGGGGCCCTGTTGCGGGTGCGCTTAGATCCGACGCACCCGGTCGCCTACGGCTACGGGAACCGCTACGTGACGCTCAAGGTGGGCACCCTGGTTTTGGAGCCCCTCGACAACGTGGGCAACGTGGCCGTATACGAATCCGAACCCCTGCTGAACGGTTATGTGCCCGCGCGCCTGATGCGTCACCTCGCCTCAGGGGCGGCTATTGTGGCCGAGGACGTGGGCCGGGGCCGGGTGATCCTGTTCGCCGACAACCCCGCCTTCCGGGCCTTTTGGGTCGACGGACACGGGCTGCTGCTCAATGCGATCTTGCTGGGTCCAAGCCGTTAGGGAATCGCCTCAATGGGGCGGAAGCTAGCCCGTTGGTCGGGTCCGGGCTTGGCGTTGCTGCTCATCGCGATCGGCCAAGGCCAGCCCGATTCGCTGCCCTGGCGCACGGCGGCCGTTGTGCTGTGGATGGGGCTTTGGTGGCTTTCGGAGGCCGTGCCCCTTGCCGTGACGGCGCTACTGCCGCTGGTGCTTTTTCCGCTGCTCAGTATCCCGCCCGGGCTGCAAACCGCCGAGGCGTACGCCAATTCGACGGTGTTTCTGTTTCTAGGCGGGTTTTTGCTTGGCGCCGCTATGCAGCGCTGGGGGCTACACGAACGCCTGGCCCTCGGGCTTCTGGGCCGCTTCGCCCGCCGTCCCCGGCATGTGGTGCTGGGGCTGCTGCTATCGGTCGCGTTTCTGTCCATGTGGATGTCCAACACGGCCACCGCCCTTGTGGCCTTGCCCATCGCCCTGTCGATCCTGGATCAGATCCCGGAGGGCCCGGTTAAGCCGCTTTTCGCCAAGCAGGTGCTGTTAGCCGTGGCGTATGCAGCCAGCATCGGCGGGGTGGCTACGATCGTGGGCACCCCGCCAAACGGCATTCTGCTCGGTTACCTGCGCCAACACCATCCGGAGTTCGCGCCCGGCTTTGCGGAGTGGATGTCGTGGGGGGTTCCGATCGCGGCCCTGATGCTGCTGGCCGCCTACGGGCTGCTGCTTGCGGCCTTCCGCTATCCGGAGCCGCAGCTGGGCTATCGCCCTGAGGCGATTCTGGAGCGGCGCCGCATCTTGCCGCCCTGGCATCCGGCTGAGCGGGTGGTGTTGGTCGTTTTCCTGCTTACCGCGCTGCTTTGGCTTACGCGCACCGGACTGGGCCCCTGGCCGGGCTGGGGGCGGTGGTTGCCTTGGGTAGATGATACGACCGTGGTCTTGTGCGCTGCCTTGGCGCTCTTCTTGTGGCCCGTTCGAGACCGAGAGGGACGCCTTACCCGCGTACTAGGCGGGGATTGGAGCCGGTTCGTCTCCTGGGAGGTCCTGTTGCTCTTCGGAGGCGGTTTTGCGCTCGCGCAAGGCGTTGAGCGCTCCGGTTTAGACCGAGTCATTGGCGGTCTTTTTGCCGAATCGGCCGCGTGGGCGCCGCTTGGGCTCATGTTCGCCGCCGCCGCCGTGGCGCTGTTGCTTACGGAATTCGCCTCCAACACGGCCACAGCCGCCCTGCTTGTGCCCCTGCTGGCAGCTGCGGCCCAGAGCACGGGCCAATCCGTGCTCGCCCTTACGGTGCCGGCCGTGATCGCCTCCAGTTTGGGCTTCATGATGCCGGCCGGAACCCCGCCAAACGCGCTGGTTTTCGCAAGCCGATACCTGCACATCTCCGACATGGTCCGCGTTGGGCTGTGGTTGGACCTCGTAGGGGTCCTGGTGCTCGTAGCCGTCGTGGCGGCCTTGTACTAAGGGGATCGGCTGCTATCTTTGAACAAACCGAGGGCCATGGAACCGTTATGCGGTGGATAAAAGAGCTCCTCGTGGTGGGAGATCGGGTGCTTATCGCCCCCGAAGAGGGGGAGCAAACGACCGAAACGGGCCTCTATCTACCCCCCACGGTTAAAGAAAAAGAGAAGGTCTCCTCGGGCTACGTCGTCAAGGTCGGGCCCGGATACGCCATACCGGGGCCGTTTGAGGAGGAGCCTTGGCGCGAACGCCCAACGGTCCGTTACGTGCCCTTGCAGGCCGAAGAGGGCGATTACGCGATGTTCCTAAAGGAACAGGCCGTGGAGATCGTCTACGAAGGCAAGAAGTACTTCGTCGTGCCCCAGTCGGCCATCCTGGTGCTAGTGCGCACGCGTTTTGAAGCGGACTCCGAAGAGGCCGAGCCGTGAACCGCTTTGTGCTGCGCTGCTTAGGCGAAGCGTGGACCATGCAAGGGTCGGGCCCGGAGGAGGTCGCCCCCATACAAAACCCCGCGGTGGCCGTACAAGAGGGTCGGATCCTCTGGATAGGCCCTGAGCGGGAGCTGCCCGAGGCTCTGGGCGCCTGGCCTGCGTTTTCGGGAGCAGGCGGGGCGCTTGTGCCGGGCCTCATCGACAGCCATACGCACCTCTGCTTCGGGGGGGATCGGCTCGATGAGTTCCGCTTGCGCCTGCAAGGGCTTAGCTACCAGCAGATCGCCGCGCAGGGCGGAGGGATCCGCCGCACGGTGGCCCAGACGCGTGTGGCCACCGAAGAGGAGCTTTTGTTGCGGACGCGGCGCTTTCTGGATCGCATGATGCGATTCGGGGTCACGACCGTAGAGGCCAAAACAGGTTACGGGCTGGACTTGGAAACGGAGCGCAAGCAGCTGGCGATCTACGCCGCCCTGCGCCAGAGCCACCCGGTGGAGCTACACGTGAGCTTCCTGGCTCACCTCGTGCCGGACGACTACGCCGAGCGGCGAGACCGCTATTTGGCCTATCTCTGCCAGGAGCTCATGCCCGAGCTCGCCCAGACGGCCCAGGTGCGCTTCGTAGACGTGTTCTGCGAAGAGGGGGCTTTCAGCCCCGAGGAGGCGCGGCTGCTTCTTATGGCGGGTCGGGCCTTGGGATGGGGGATCAAGCTGCACGCCGATCAGTTTCGCGATTCCGGAGGGGCCCGACTGGCGGCGGAGCTAGGGGCCGTCTCGGCCGATCATCTGGAGCACACCTCGCCGGAGGGATTCCGTGCGCTGGCCGAGGCCGGAGTGGTGGCGACCTTCTTGCCGGGATGCAGCTTTTATCTGCGCCAACCTTACGCGTCCGCCCGGCAGGCCCTGGAGGCCGGGGTCACCATAGCGATCGCGACGGATTTCAACCCCGGCTCCTCGCCCACCTACAGCCTGCCTTTTGTGATGAGCCTGGCTTGCGTGGAAATGGGTTTGAGCCCAGAGGCCGTTTGGGTGGCCGTAACGCGCGCAGCAGCCCAAGCTATCGGACAGGCGCATCGGATCGGCCGTTTGGCTCCGGGATATGAGGCCGATCTGGTGCTGTTAGACCACCCTAGCCCGGCGTACGTACTCTACCACGGCGGGGACATGCCCGTAAGAGCCGTCTGGAAGCGGGGCCAACTGCTCTATGGCCAGCTCGATCCCGTTTGCTGAACTACGACCCGTGGGGCCGGAGCTTATACCTCGGGTTCAGGAGGCCGCCGATCGGCGCGTGGGGCATCTGTTGCACCGATTCGACGGGCGCCCGTTTAACTGGACCCTCTATCGGGTAGCCCTGGTGGGCTTCCCCGTGGACGAAGGCATACGACGCAATCAGGGCCGAGCCGGAGCCGCCCAGGCCCCCTCGGAGATCCGACGCTGGCTGTATCGGATGACGCCCGCCTCGGCAAGCTCGGTCTGGGAGCGCACCATGGACCTGGGAGACCTCTCGGTCGGCACCTCCCTGGAGGCGGACCGGGAGCGCTTGGCCGCCCTGATCGCGGCCCTGCTCGCCGAGGGCCTCATCCCGATTGTGCTCGGCGGGGGGCACGAGACGGCCTTCGGGCACTTTCTGGGGTATGTGCGCTCAGGCCGCCGGGTGAGCCTGCTCAACGTCGATCAACATCTTGACGTCAGGCCCCTGCGCGAAGGACGTCCCCACAGCGGCTCGCCCTTCCGGGAGGCTCTTGAGCATCCGGCCGCCTGCGTACAGCAATACCGGGTCCTGGGGGCCCAACGGCAGGCCGTGTCCGAACACCATGTCGCCTACGTGCGGGAACGCGGAGGGCTTGTCCACTGGTGGGACGCGCTGATGGGAAACGAAGACTGGACGTTTCTGGACGAGACCCCGGCCCCAATCCTTGTGTCCTTCGACTTGGACAGCATCCGGCAGGCCGACGCCCCCGGGGTGAGCGCTCCATCGCCTGTGGGGCTATCGGCCGAATGGGCCGTATCCTTCGCCTGTCGCTGCGGTCGGCATCCGGCCGTCTCCAGCTTCGAGCTCGTCGAATGCTCACCTCCTCTGGATCGAGACGGCCAGACGGCCCGCCTGAGCGCCCTGATCCTGTGGTCCTTCGTGCAGGGCCTGGCGGCGCGTTGGGGACGAGGGTGAGGTCTGCAGCCACGGCATGGATTTTGGTTCATTACTACATATAACCAACCGCGGAGGCCCCGTGCGCATCATGTTTTCAGGTTTAGCCTTGCTACTGAGCTCCGCGGGGGCGCTGGCTCAGGAGCTCGATTCCCTGTGGTTGGAGGCGCAGCGCGCGCGCTTCTTCAACCGATGGGCCGACGCCTACAAGTTGGCCCTACAGGTGGCGCAGCAGGCGCGCTCCGCCGGGGAGCTCGATTTAGAGCGGGCGGCCTCCGCCTTGGCCCTGGAGGCCGCCTGCTGGACGGGGCGCGAAGGCGAGGCGCTGCACCAGGTTCCGGCTGAACGCATCCGGACGATGGGGGATTCGGCGCTTGTGCGCCGCTGGTTTGCGGCCGCCTCCTGGGTCATATCCGCGGGCTATCGGCGGGGCGAGGGGCTAAGGTGGTTTGCCGACTGGGAGGCGCTCTGGGAGGAGAGCCCACAGCAGGTGCGCCGTTGGGCTCTGGAGGTCCTATCGGGAGCGCTGCGCTTCGCTCTCATATCCGAACCGGATTCCGTATTCCACCCCCAACGGGCCGATCTACTGTGGGCTTTGGGCGGGCGCTGGGCGAAGCTAGACCGCGCGCAAGCCATTCTTTGGCAGAGCGCGGCCCTTCGGCTTGTGGGCAGCTGGGCCCTGCGGGAGCCGGCTGCAGAGCAGCGCCTGATAAGCTGGCTAGCCCAGGTGGAACCTGAGGGGCTACGGACTTATCTGCTCGACATGCCCGATTCGGTCCGAAGTCCTGAGCGGATTCAAAGGGCGCTTGCCGCCCTACGAAGCGCCGGCCAAGAGGGGTGGGCAGTTCAGGTGGAGCTGAGCCTATTGGCTCCGTCTCCGGATCTGCTGCTTGAGGGGGATTCGGCCGCCGTGGCCTATTGGGCCGAGCGTTATCTGAAGGCCGGCCGTCATGAGGAGGCCCTCTCTCTGTGGACACAATGGGCTCGCAAGCGAGCGCAGCCCGCCGCTTACCGAAAGGCCGCCCGATGGCTGCTGGCCCAGGGTCATCCCGAGGCGGTGCGGGAGCTGTTGGCCTTCTTGGAGCAACCCGGAGCCCGCCTGCGAGGTCAGGGTGCGTTGGTGCTTCTGCTAGCCGAAGCCCTGCGTGCGATGGGGCAGCCTGAGCAAGCGGATCGGGTTCTGGCCGCCCTTCGGGCTCAGGATCAGCAGGCCAGGCGCCAAGGGGCCATTACGGCGGCTCACGAGACCGACTCTTCCGCCGCCACCCAACCGAGCCGACTTCGGGGCCTTTGGCGGCTCTTTTTAGGCATATTGGGCCTGCTTCCCCGATAACCCCTCCCGCAATCGCGGGAGGGTTCCGCAAGCGGCGATGCGCAAAAGATAGCCACACCCACAGCGCGGCGGTGGCAGCGTCGGCGCCTCTCCTCAAAACCCGAGCCCGCCCCATCAAGAGGCGGGCCCCTTAGGAGCCTGTTTTTAGGTGTCGACGGAAGAAGTCCGTCATCATCGTATACAAATGCACCCGTTGCGGTCCGAGCACGCCGTGGCGCTGGCCTGGGTAGTACATGAATTCAAAGGTTTTGTTGAGCTGCTGCAGCCGGTGGATGAACTGCAGGGAATGCTGCGGGTGCACGTTGTCGTCTTGGTCTCCGTGGATGATCAGAATGGGCACCTCTAGGCGTTCTGCGTGTGTCAGAGGCGCGCTGCGCGCGTAGCCCTCGGGGTTGCGTTGGGGGGTATCCATGTAGCGTTCCGTGTAGATCGTGTCGTAAAACCGCCAATGCAGCACGGGCGCGCCGGCGATCCCGCATCGGAAGGCGCGGCCCGTGGTGGTAAGTGCCAGGGCTGTTACGTATCCCCCGTAGCTCCATCCCCAGATGCCGATTCGGGTGCTGTCCACGTACGGCAGGCTCCGCAGGTAGCGGTTGGCCTCCAGCTGGTCGTGTACCTCCCAATGGCCCAGATTCCGGTATATGAGGTCCCGAAAGGCTCGTCCCCGGGCCCCTGTGCCGCGGCCGTCTACGGAGACCACGATAAACCCCTCTTCGTTGGCCAGCATCTGGTGCCACAGGTAATTGGCTCCGCCCCAGGCGTTGCGCACGGTTTGCGAGTTGGGGCCACCGTAGACATACATCACCACGGGATAGCGTCGGGTACTGTCGAAATCCGCGGGCCGGATCATCCATCCGTTCAGCTCCACGCCATCTCGAGTTCGAAAGCGGAAGAATACAGGCTGGCTCATCCGATATCGGGTCAGGTCTTCCCGCAAGGCCGCGTTGTCGTAAAGCAGGCGGCGCTGGCGCCCGTCAAACCGGACAAGCCAGCTCTGGGGCGGACGGGTGAAGCCGGAATGCGTGATCCGGTAGTATTCCCCCGTTGGGGAGAGGCTTAGGCCATAGGTGCCGGGCTCCGTGGAGAGCCGTTCCGGTCGCAGGCGGCCGTCTAGGCTCGTGCGAAACGGGTGTCGCTCCAGAGGGGAGACCTCCGTGGAGGTGTAATAGACCCACCCTCGTCGCTCGTCGACCCCGGCTAAAAACACCTCGTATTCCCCCTGCGTGAGCGGACGCAGCAGCCGGCCCTCAAGGTCGTACAGATACAGGTGCCGCCAGCCGGTGCGCTCCGAAGCCCACAAGAAGGCCCGACGCGAGGGCAGGAAGAGCAGCTCATCGTGCACGTCGATCCACGTAGGGGAGCGCTCCTCCAGGATCAGGCGTCCCTGACCGGTGTTTGCGTCGTAAAAGAGCAGCTCCAGGCGGTTTTGCTGCCGGTTGAGCCGCTGCACGTATAGCGTATTGGGAAGCGGTGTCCAATCCATGCGCGCGATGTAGATGTCCGGATCGGAGCCCAAGTCCATCCACCGGATGGCGCGCGTACGCAGCTCGATGACTCCGATCTGCACCCGAGCGTTTTCCTCGCCGGCTTTGGGATATCGGATGGCCTTGATCTGGGAGTAATCCCCCAGGTTGTCGAGCAGGTGGTATACCTTCACGTGGCTCTGATCTAGGCGCCAGAAGGCGATGTGCTCGCCATCAGGGCTCCAACGCCAGCCGTCGCGCAGATCCAGTTCCTCTTCGTAGACCCAGTCGAAGGTGCCGTTGATGACCGTCTCGGATCCATCGAAGGTGAGCTGCGTCTCTTGGCGCGTCTGTACGTCGACGACAAACAGGTTGTGTTCGCGCACGAAGCCGATCCGCCGGCCGTCGGGGGAGAACTTGGCGAACTGTTGCCAGCCCGCTTGGCGGCTCAGCGGCCAAAGGCGTCCGGAATCCAGCTCAAAGACGTAGTACTTGCCCTTTGTAAACTGACGCCAGACCTGCTGCGCATCCGTATACAGCAGCACGCGTCGGCCGTCGGGGCTGAGCTGGTAATCCCAGATGCGGATGCGCCGCGCTTCGCCCTCGGGTTCAAGTTGCGCGGCCGCTACGAGGCGCTTTCTGGCGCCTGTGGCTAGCTCCACGGCCCACAGCTCGGCTAGCCCGCTTTCGCGATCCGGTTCAAGCACGTAGTAGGCCCGTCCGTCGGCGCTCCACTGAAAGCCGCGCAGCTCCTGCGCGGCGAAGGCGCCAGAGCCGAAGATCAGGGGCACGCTCAGCCGCTCCTGCGCCGATACCCCTAAGCTCGCCCCCAGCAGAACCCCGATTCCCACCAGGTAGCGTAGCCCGCACATAGGCTCCTCCCATCATGCGTTCGCCCCCAAGATACGCTCCGTGGACATCTCGACGCAGCCAAGGTTAAACTTCTGTTGCCCCTTTTTCCCGTCCGCGGGCGCTTTGTATCTTGCCGCGGCTCACAGAAAAGGGAGCAAGTGCCATGTTACGTTGGCTATCAACTGCCGCTATTGTGCTGGGTTTCTGTCAGATCCTGTGGGCGCAGGTGGTGACCACCTCCGCCATCAGTGGACGGGTCTTAGATCAGCGCGGGGAGGCGCTACCGGGCGCGAACGTCGTGGCGGTGCACCTGCCCTCTGGTACGCAGTATGGGACGGCTACGCGCGCAGACGGCCGCTACAATTTAACCGGCCTTAGGCCTGGCGGCCCCTACACCGTGCGGGTCTCCTTTGTGGGATATCGGACCGAAGAACGCTCCGGTATAGAGCTCGTAGTAGGCCAGGATCTAGAGCTCAACTTTCGCCTGGTGGAGGCGGCCGTGCAGGCTGGAGAGGTCGTTGTCACGGGAGAGCGCCTGGGCGTGATCAATCCGGACCGCACCGGCGCCCAGACGTTTTTCAGTCGGGAGCAGCTCGAGCGGTTGCCCACGATCAACCGGGCTCTTTCGGACTTCACCCGGCTCACGCCTCAGACAACCGGCTTCAACTCCTTTGCCGGTCGGAACAATCTGTATAACAACATCTCGATCGACGGTTCGGTGCTGAACAACGTCTTTGGACTCGCCTCCGAAGTGGGGGGGCAAACGCGGGCCCAGGTCATCTCTCCGGAGGCGATCGAGCAGATTACCGTGGATATCGCGCCCTACGACGTGCGGCAGGGATCTTTTACGGGGGCGGGCATTAACGTGGTCACCCGCTCAGGTACGAACGAGTTTAAGGCCTCCGCCTACTCTTACGTCAAGAACGAAGACTTCGTCTCTGAGCGCGTAGCCGACGCCCAGGTGGCCCCGGTGCGCTTCTCGGAGCGCCAGACGGGCGTAGCCATTGGAGGGCCCATTGTGCGCGGCCGGCTGTTTTTCTTCGCCAACGGCGAGATCCGCCGCCGCGTTGACCCTGGCGCCACCTTCCGCCCCCGCACCAGCCCCACGGAGACGGGTCCGGACGTGGCCGCGGTCGACCGCGCCGTGCTGGAGCAGCTTCGTAACGCGCTCCTGCAGAAGTTCAACTACGATCCGGGCTCTTGGGACCCATATGACTTGAACTCCGCCAGTGAGAATCTGACCCTTAAGCTCGACTGGAACCTAGGCCTCACGCATCGGGCCACGCTGCGGCTCAATTACCTCAACTCCTTCCGGGACATCCCCATATCGAACTCCGGCTCCATCGGCGGCCGCCAGAACGGACCCAACACGGTGCCCTTTTCGCGCGTCAACTACAACATCAACAACGACGCCTATTCGGCCATCTTGCAGCTCAACTCCACCTTTGGCAACCGCTACGCCAACCAGTTCACCGTAGGTTTTACGGCGTTGCGCGATTTCCGGAAGGCCTTCTCGGATCCCTTCCCGCTGGTGGACATCCTGAGCAACCCCTCCACGACGATGACCTCTTTTGGTTATGAGCCGTTTACGGCCAACAACCGGCTCAATACGAACATCTGGCAGCTGGCCAATAACTTCTCGGCTTTTCTGGGCCGGCACACGATCACGGTGGGGACGTCGAACGAGATCTACGCCACGGACAACTGGTTTACGCCCTGGTGGTACGGCTACTACGTGTTCCGTTCGGCGCAGGATTTTCTAGAGCACATCAACGCGCCCAATCCCACCGCCTCGAACGTGCCGCAGCCGCGTGTCTTCCGTTTGCAGTATTCGCTCCTGCCAGGCGGTGAGGTGCCAATAGCCAAGATCCGCGCCTGGCAGTTTGGCGCTTACGCGCAGGACGAATGGCGCGTGCTGAACAACTTGCGCCTGACGCTAGGCCTGCGCGTGGATATGCCGATCTTCCTTAACAAGCTACAGACCAACGAGCGCGTAGCCCAGCTCACCTTCGCCCGGGGTCTAAAGATCGATACAGGTCGGCTGCCCAAAGCCACCCCCCTGTGGTCGCCCCGGTTGGGCTTCAACTGGGATGTCTGGGCCAATAGGCGTCTGCAGCTGCGCGGCGGCACGGGCATCTTTACGGGCAAGATCCCGTTCGTGTGGGTCTCGAATCAGGCTTCCAACAACGGCCTCTTGCTCGGGGAAACGTTCGTCTCCGCGCCCAGCGCGCAGATCAACAACCGCTTCTTCGTGCTGCGCAACCCCGGTGACAACCGCCAAATCGTCTTCAGCCCAGACCGTCGCACCTATATTCCGGCCAACCCGCAAGCTCCCCCCACGGTGCTCATCAACGTGACGGCCGAGAATTTCAAATTCCCGCAGGTCTGGCGCACCAACCTAGCCCTGGATGTGCGCCTGCCCGGTGACGTGATCGCCACCCTGGAGGGAATCTACACCGAGGACATCAACGCTGTCTTCCATTGGGACGCCAATTTCCGGGATCCGATCGGGACCTTCAACGGCCCTGACCGCCGGCCGCGCTTTGCCGGCAGCGCTGCGGCCAACCGGATCAACTCCAGCGTCACCAACGCCATCGTACTGGACAACACCAGCCAGGGCTATCAATACTTCCTCACGGCCCAGCTGGAGAAACTCTTTACCGGTGGGCCTTTGCGCGGGCTTTATGGGCGCTTCTCGTATACGCACGGGAAGGCGCGCGATCTGACCTCCTCTACGAGCGCAATCGCCGCGACGGCTTGGTTCAATAACCAAATTTATACGAACCCCAATGAGCCCGTGCTGGGATACTCCGTCTACGACCAGCGGCACCGCCTCGTGGGGCTGGTTAACTACCGGCTAGAGGCCTTCGGGCTATCGGGCACAACGCTTTCGGTGGTCTGGGTCGGAGGCTCGGGTTCGAACTTCTCCTATGTCTACGGCGGGGACATGAACGGCGACGGCATCGCGGGCAACGACCTCATCTACGTGCCCCGGGATGCGAGCGAGATCCGGCTTGTGCCCAGCACGGGGCAGGCCGACGCGGCCCAGGCCTGGCGCGAGCTCAACGCGTTCATCGAGCAGGATTCCTACTTGAAGACGCGTCGCGGCAAGTACGCCGAACGAGGGGGCGCCACAACGCCTTGGGTCAATCGAGTAGACGTGAGCATCAAGCAGGCCTTCTACGTCCCCATAGCAGGCCGCCGAACATCGGTAGAGGTGTCGTTGGACCTCATCAACTTCGGCAACCTGCTCAACTCCAACTGGGGTGTGGTCTATCGGCCCATCACGACAAGCCCGATTCAGTTTGTGCGCGTCGATCCCGACGGGGTGCCCGTCTTCAGCTTCCCGTATCGAGACGGAAAGCCGCTCACGCAGTCTTTTACCCCGGACGTGGACTTGAGCTCGCGCTGGCAGGCTCAGCTCGGACTGCGGATCGCCTTCTAGGAAGGGTGGCAAAATGAGCCGGGAAGGGGGCCCCTGAGAGGCCCCCTTACCTTTTGGCTTGCCAAGGAAGGCCAGAACGTGCCGCATGAGCATCGGGCAAGGTTGGGGGGGTCTTAAGGGATCTTGCGTTCTAGGGTTTTCTTTCGTTTAGCCTTTTTTCTGGCTTTGGCCCGCCAGGCGTGCAGTGCGGGCCCTGGAGGCGGCCTGGATTGCCACCGACCTGTTTGTGCTAACGTGGGTCCTGCTTCGGCTGAGGGCTTTCTTAAAAACTCTGCGCCGCCGGGACCTATCCGAACCTGCCCTAGCTGCCGGGCTTCCCCGCCTATTCTGGTGCAGCAGTTGCTTCAGTTTGCGGTGCTAGTGCGCTACCGCTTTCGCATACCCACCTCGCAGACCTACCAGCAGGAGGCCTCCTATGGCCTCCCCTTTCGGGGTCACTGGTATGCGTAGAACGGCGGTCCCGATCCGGATACGTTTCGCTCTTGGGAGCTACTCGGACAGCGTTACGCCTACGATGTGCTCATTCGGGATGCGCATGGCAAAAGCCACCGCAACAAGAGGTGGCGCCCTGGGGATTACTACGCCCTCTGCGCTCCGGTTCTGGACCTCGCAGACGGCGCGGCGGTGGCCGTCGAAAACCGGCATCCCGACTGCCCCCGGCCTGAGGTGATCGATCCTTTCGTTTGAAGTAATACTGGGCAAATACATGATCATCCGACACGGCAAGCGGGAGCATAGCCTGCTTGCCCATCTGCACCGGGGGAGCGTGCGCGTGCGGCCGGGAGAGCGCGTGGGGCAGGAGCAGCTTATGGGGGGTGCGGTACCTCGGGGCATTTTAGGGAGCCTCACCTGCACTTTGGCATCCAAATGGCGCGAACTTCTTCTCCGCTTCTCTATCCGTGCGCCGGTGCCGGCCTCTGGAGCCGGGATGCCAGAGAGGGGTTTCCCGTTCGGGGAGGGTAGGTAAGCGCAGGCCCAGCTGCTCCGCCCCCTCCGGACAGGCCTGGCGCCTTTGGGGCATTCTCCGGCTGCGGGTCGAATCCTCTTGACATTCGGCCCCGGATCAGCCAAGAGGAGTACGGGCTTTCGAATCTGTCCTTTCCTCTTAGTCCAGTAGGCCCTACTCCGTTCGGTCCAATGGGGCAACGGACCAGAGCCCGCCCAGAGCGCCGCCCTTTGGGGGTTTTCGCATTGGAAGCTCGCTTTCCCGCCTGCAGCGGCGCGCTTGCGTCCAGCAATAAGGGTAAGCGGGACCTCCGAGGCTACGGGAGCCGTTGGGGCGTGCGGCATCCGTTGGACTGCTGTTTTTTTTAAAATCGCTAAAGATTTTTTAAAAACGCCCGGCGTGCACGCCTTTCGAGGTGAATGACCTTGATTTTTTGCCGGCGATTTTGGTATACCTACTACACGGTTTGGGCCTTCAAGGGCAGGCTGATTTGTCAAAAAGGAGGAGGTACACGGCATGAACAGGCTACGCATCGTCGCGGTCTTGGGATATGTGCTAGCCTGGGCGAACGCGAGCTGGGCCCAGACGGGCACTATTCAGGGCCGGGTCACGGATGCGCGCACGGGTGATCCGATGCCCGGTGTGAACATCGTGGTCATGGGCACCACATGGGGAACGGCCACGGATAATCAGGGGCGCTATACGCTAGCCGTACGGCCCGGTACCTATACGATTCAAGCTCGCTTTCTGGGCTATGAGACCGCCTCTCGGTCTGTGACCGTGCGCGCCGGCGAGGCCGCGACGGTGAACTTCGCGCTTCGCGAGCGGGCCATCGACCTAGAAGAGGTCGTCGTCACTGGGGTGGCTCGGGAGGCAGCCCGCAAGGAGATCGGCGCCTCCATCGCGACATTGGACGTAAGGCGGCTTGAAGACGCCCCGATCCTAAACATGTCCCAGCTGTTGCAGGCCCGCGCTCCAGGGGTGAGCGTGCTTCCGGGCGGAGGCAAAACGGGTGAGGGGACGAAGATCCTCATCCGCGGCCCTGTGAGCGTAACCCAAGGTATTCAGCCCATTATCTACGTAGACGGGGTGCGCATCGACAACTCCACGGCTCTGGGCGTCTGGACGGGGGGATACTCGTGGACAGGGCTTGATGATCTGAATCCGGAGGACATCGAGCGCGTGGAGATCGTCAAGGGCGCGGCTTCTTCGACCATCTACGGAACCGAGGCCGCCGCGGGGGTGATCCAGATCTTCACCCGGACCGGGCGCACGGGGGCGCCGCGCTGGGAATACCGCAGCGAGCTCGGCCAAAGCACCACGCCTCTGGACTGGTGGAACGTATCGCTCTATAGCCCGTGGTTTTATGAAAACTTTGTGCGCACGGGGCAGATCCTAGATCAGCAGCTGTCTGTATCCGGCGGACAGGCGGGCTTTAACTACTACGCCTCAGCTGGGCTGCGTAATCAAGATGGTGTGCTCAAGGGCAACCGGGAGGAGGCCCGGCATTTTCGGCTCAACTTGCAGCTGCTGCCTCGGCAGAACCTGATCGTGCGCTTTAACACGGGCTACGCTACGCGGGAGGTGTTCTTCCCTCAGGATGCGAACAACATCTATGGGATCGCCATTAACGGTCTAGGTGGCGGTCCTCGAGGCCGCTTTATGCGCCCCGAGGAGGCGCTCAACGTAGACGTGCGCGGCAAGTCGGGTCGTTTTACCGGCTCCTTCTCGGCCGAATACCGGCCTATGGAGGGCTTCAACCACCGGGTCACCCTAGGCGCCGATATCGTCAACTACGACAACACGGAATACTTCCCCTACGGGGGTGTCTCTCCGGTTCCCCTGGGCCGAAAAGTCAACTACCGGCGCGACGCTACGACCATAAGCTTCGAATACGCCACGAGCTTTTCGCGTCGGATTAGCCCGTGGCTTAACGTAAACGCCACAGCGGGCTGGCAGTACTACGATCGGGCATACGGTTCGAATACGGCCACGGGGCGCGATTTTCCGACACCGGGGCTTTCGGTGGTCGCCGCCGCCGCGGTACGCGAGGGCACCGAAAGCCGCCTGAACGTCAAATCCGCCGGCGCCTTTGCACAGGCCGGCCTGGGCCTATGGGAGGTCCTGTTCTTGAATGTGGGCACGCGCGTCGACGGGCATAGCGCCTTCGGAAAGGACTATCCGTATCACGTATACCCCAGTGCCAACGCTTCGATCTTGCTCTCCGGACTACGCTTTTGGGAGCTCCTTCGGGATTTCTGGATCCCCTCTTTGCGCTTGCGCGCGGCTTATGGCACCGCTGGCCGCCAACCGGGCACCTTCGATGCGGTTCGGACCTGGCAGCCGATCTCGGCTGCGGACGGGAAGCCCGGAGTGACCACGCTCAACCTAGGTAACCCCAAGCTGGGTCCAGAAGTAAGCCATGAGCGAGAGCTTGGCGTAGACGCCTCCTTCTTGGGCGACCGGCTTGCTTTAGAGTTCACCTGGTACACTCAGGAGACGCGCGACGCGCTGCTTTCGGTCCAGTATCCCCCCTCGCAGGGCTTCCCGAATCCGCAGCTTGAAAACCGCGGCAAGCTGCGTAATAAGGGTGTAGAGCTATCCGCCACACTGGTGGCGCTCAACACAAGCCTAGCCCGCTGGAGTTTTCAGGCCAATTTCTCAACCAACTACAACAAGGTGCTCGACTTAGCTGGGATGCCTGAGATCTCCGTGCAGTGGTCCCAAAAACACAAGGTGGGCTATCCCGTGGCGGCCTACTTTGAGGATCGTTACATCCTCAAGGATGGCCAGGTCGGGCTTGCTAGCCAGCTGCTGCGCAACCCCGACGGCACGCTGCCAAGCGGATGGGACTACATCGGACCCTCCTTTCCAATTCGGACCGCTCAGCTGTCGACGGATCTTACGCTCTTTCGCAACCTGAACGTGCGGGTGCTTTTTGATCATGCAAGCGGGCATTACCTGGAGAGCACGACCTTCCGGTGGCTCATGAACTGGACCGTGACGGTCAACGATCCTGTGCTGCCGGACAAGGCGGGACAGACCGTCGGGCTGTGGGCGCACTGGGATAAGTACAAAAACGATCCCGTGATGCAGGAGTATATCAAGCGTCCCTGGGGCCGCGGCGGGCCGCGCGGCAACGTCGTGGTGCCGGCCGACTACTGGCGGTTGCGGGAGGTCGCCGTGAGCTATCGCGTGCCCGAATCCTTCTTGAGCCGCTTTGTGGGACAGCATGTGCGTTCCGTTATGGTCTATGCCTCGGGCCGCAACCTCTGGCGCTGGTTCAAATTCCCCATGCTGGAGGTGGAGTCTGCCTATAACACCCCTAATGACCTGAGCCAGCAAGAGTACTTCGGCACCCCGGTGCCGCGGCAGATCGTCTTTGGGCTGCGGATCGGCTTCTAAGCGCGGGCAAGGAGGTGAAAGACGATGAAACGCTTTTGGCCTATAGCGCTTCTGGCCCTTTGGATGGGAGCCTGCGATCTATCCGTAACCAACCCGGGCCAGATCCAGGATGAATACCTCAATGACGCTAAAGCGATCGATCCGATCGTCAACGGCGTGGCTGGAGACTTTGCCTGGGCCACGACGATCCCGGGTGGAGGCGGCTTGTATAACGCCGGGGCCATGCTCACCGATGAGCTTGTGCACGTGGGCACCTGGATCGGCTTGCGGCTCCTGAGCAACGGCATACCCGATGACTGGACCGAGGCAGACGGCCGCTGGTCCGGGGCCTCACAGGCCCGCTGGACAGCTGAGCAAGCCGTGGAGCGCATCAGCAAGCTGGTTGAAAACCCAGACCGAGATGCGCGCGTAGCCACTGTGGCCATGTGGGCTGGGCATATGAACCGGGTCATGGGAGATCACTACGGGGAGGCCGTGATCAACGGGGGCGGGCCGCAGCCTCATACGGTTTACTACGAGCGGGCGATCGGGTACTTCAACCGGGCTATTCAGATCGCCCAGGCCATCAACAACCGGGATATCCTGCTCTCCTCCCTAGGCGGCCGCGCCTGGTGCTACGTGCAGCTGGGCCGCTGGAGCGAGGCTCTGCAGGACATGCGCCAGATCCCGACGGATTTCGTTTTCAACCAAATCCACGCAGATAAAACCGATCGGGAGCGCAACTACTTTTACTGGTGGGGCTTTCTGCGCGAGGAGTGCTCTGTCTGGGGCACGCCCTTCGCCCGTTGGGGGCTAAACCTCACCAATCCAGCGGCCTCGGAAGGCGATCCGCGCGTGCAGTACGACGTGCCCGGGCGCAATGGCGGAGACGGCCGTCGGCCCTTCTGGCGGCAGCGCAAATACCGCAGCTACGCCGATCCCATCGCCGTAATCAAAGGCACGGACATGCGCCTGCTGGAGGCGGAATATGCCCTGCGTCAAGGGGATGTGCAGACGGCCGTGGCCAAAATCAACGAGGTCCGGCAGTCCAACAACGCGCGCTTCCGTTATAACCTGCCCCTGGTTTCGGCCCGCACGGTCGAAGAGGCCTGGCCGCTGCTTATTCGGGAGCGCGGGGTGGAACTGTGGCTGGAGGGCAAGCGGATCGCGGATATGCGCCGCTGGGCCACATACGGGGCGAATTTCGTGCAGCGCTACATCCCCGGTGTGGTGCGCGAGGAGAACGCCGGTAGACCGGCCTCGGAGGATCCCGTTCGGAATGTGATCCTAAGCGCCCCTAAGCTGTTTCTGATCATCCCGCGCATCGAGCGCAACTCCAATCCCAATTATCCACGTAGCTGACCGCAAAGAACCCTCCCTAAGCCCGCCCCGGACCAGAGGGGCGGGCTTTTTTGTTGGTCTTCAAGAGTCCTTGCAGTTTGAGGGACGATCGTTTTTACTCACTTCGGAGTCGGGCGGGAGGAGGGTCCGATGTTCATGCCGAGGGTTCGCCGTGGCCGGGGGAGCCGGCCTTGCGGGGTGAGTCTGCTCTCCATCGCCTTGCGCCCGGTGCGTTTGCAACGGCGCTGTGGCGCTTTTCGCCCGTAAGGACGCAACAGAGCGTCTTTGCTCGTTTTGTGGCCCATTCGGGGCTGGTTCTGGTGGGCGGCCCCTGGTGCGTTCCGGGCCGGAAGGCGTTGGCCGCCCGACGTTCCATAGGGGGGAACGCCGGGCCCGGCTTTGGCTTCGCGTGGCTCATCTTGTGGCCGTATTTCTTCAGGTGCCCTTCAGGCGAGCCGTCATGCTATCGGGCCAGCTGGCCGAGGGCGTGGCGGATTCCGGCGCGGACCCGGACTAGTTCCTTGTCGTAGCCGAAGGCCGGCTTTGGATAGTGCGCTCTTTTCTTATTGGGCTTAAGAAGACGCTCCTTTTCGATCGTCGTCGTCTGCTCTGTCTGAACTACCTTACATAACCGAGGACCACCTGCCGATACCGGAACGCAATCCGTTTACGGCAACGGAGCCCCTCACGCTGCGTCCCCTGCAGGGGCGTCGATACAAGGCCAGGCTGCCGGAGGCCAACCCTGGGGTGCGTCGGTTTTTGCCCAATGCCACTTGGACGATCAACCCCAACAGAGAGCCCAGCCCTCACCTGCGCGCTTGGAGAAGCCCTTGCGAGGCGCGAAGTGGAATCTCTAAGACGAACGCCTGCGGCTGTTCTCGGAGCACACCTGGGCGCGCCGCTATCCGGAGCTTTCCGATGCGGAGCGCGCCTTTCGGTTCCGCAGCACCCCGTGTGCCTCCAAGGCGCACCCTCTGGATTTTCGGGGTCGGATTTTGCGCGCTTACGCCGAACAGCTGCGGCGATGGGGCTAAAGCGCGCGCTTTATTGGGAGGAGCCCGATGTGGATCCTGGTGGCTAGCGCCCTCGCTCCGGATCATCCGAAAATGCGTCGCGCCGGGGCCGCCTATCCGCCTCTGGCCACTCTTGTGCTGGCCTCCGTGCTGCGCAAGTCCGGATATCGGGTATGCGTCTTCGACGCCACGCCGGCCTCCGGTCCGGAGGCTTTTGCGGAGGCGCTTGGTCATAGCTGTCCCGATGCGGTGGTGCTGTATGATGATCACTTGCATTACGCCTCCACGATGTGCCCGCTTCGAATGCGCGATGCCGCCTGCCGCATGCTCGAGGAGGCGGCCCGAAGGGGTCTTCCGGCGTTCACTGGCAGCGCCAATGCGGCAGATTGCCCTGAGCCGCACTGGCAGGCTGACGCCTGAGCGTGCTGCGTTCAACGAGACGTCTTGCGATGGCTTGAGGCCGTGGGCCGAGACGAATCGGAGCCTGAGGTGCCTGGCCTGCCGATCCCCAGGCTCTGTTTGTCCACGCCCCTGGAGGGCTTTTGAACCGGAGCTCGACTTGGATTCCCTTCCCTGGATCTGGTCTGGGATTTGATCGATATGGACCGCCACAGGCGTTTCTGGGCGTCTGCGCTGCAGGTACGTATCTTTCAATCTCAACGCCTCGCGAGGTTGTCCGTACGGCTGCGCTTGATGCGCCAAGCCTCTTTTTGAGCATCTGTATAGGGCCCAATCACCAGCACGCACTGTGAAACGGATCCAGCGCTTACGGCGCGATTACGCGGCCGAACGTATCTGGTTCGTGGACGATATCTTTGGACTTGAGCCCGTGTGGCTTGAGCGTTGGGATGCGGCCGTCGAATCGCGCGGGCCTCGGCTGCCTTACAAGTGTCTTCAATGGGCCGATTTGCCGATTGGCTTGAACGTCTTCTGGGCGCTGGCTCGTTCCGGGTGCCAAACGCTCTGGATGGGCGTGAAGTCGGGCTCAGAACGCGTGCTCCAGGCCATGCGCACGAGCATCCGCGTAGAGGAGGTGCGGATTGCCGCCCTCTTGCTTCGGCGCCAGGGCATGGTGACCGTGGCCTACCCGATTAAGGGTACGGCTTCTGGTGACCGATCGCCTTAAAGTTGCCGTCCATGGGCCGAGAGCTCGGATCGGGAGTTGGGTTTTCGGGGGCGCCATGGGGCTCTGTTCTACTACTTCGCCACCCGATACGTGGCCAACGCCGGAAGGCGACGCACAACCTGGCAGCGTCTAAGGGGCTGGATTGCGGCCTCGGGAATGTATGCCTGCGCTTGGACCCGAAGCTGACCGGTCCTGCGTTCCGGAGGCCTTCGACCGCTACGCTACCGCATACGACGTTTCGTTTTCGCATCTGGGGTAGGTCCGGAGGGCTTGGGAGCGGCTGCTGTCGCGCTTGGCGCGCAAGCTAGAACCTGGCCCCTGGGTGCTGGATCTGGCCTGCGGCACGGGCGAGGACGCGCGTTGGCTGCTGGAGCGCGGTTTTTGCGTGCGCGCCGTAGACGCCTTCTCTGCCATGCTCGAGCTGCTGCGGCGCAAGACTGCCTCTTGGTCGGATCGCATATACGTTCAGCGGGCTAATCTGCGCCTTGGGAAACCGGATCGGGGTCGTCGCCATGCGGCGGCGCTGCTGAATTTCGGGGGGCTGAACGCGCTGCCCGACCCACGATCCCTGTTGCGGAGGCTTTACAAGGCCCTTCTGCCCGGCGCTCGGGTGCTGTTGGTGGGAATCAACCGATGGGCCCTGCTAGACGAGCTGCTGTCGCTGGTGCGTCTCGGCAGACTGCGACGATGGCCCCGACCGACGGGACAAGCCCTCGTGGCGGGTCAGCGCCTGCCGCTGCGTTACTACGGGCTGGGGGAGCTCAAGCGCTCATGCGCGGGCTAGCCTTGGAAGGGGGCCGAAGCATTATGGCTGTTTTTGCCGCCTCCCAGATATCGATGTTGGGCCCGCCGGGCGGACCGGCTGCGTTTTCTGGAGGAACTCGACGCGCCGCTAAGTAGGCTGCCCCGGGCGCGCCCTGGGCGATCGGGTTGTCTGTTGGCTGCGCAAGCCTTCTTGATCTTTGAGACATGACGAGCCTAAACTTGGCTGCGCCGCTCATCGAAAGGGGGGTGCGTCTCATGAAAGGGGTGCTTCTCGGCATGGCGCTCGGCCTGGCCGCATCGGCCTATGGTCAATCCGCGTTTCGTTTTGGGCCCATGCTGAAGTTCGCCGGCGGTCTGGGACTAGCCGGAGAAGTGGAATCAGGCCGGATCGTGCTGCACGCAGAAGGGGGATGGCTGTTGCTTGCACTTTCCGCCTCCGCCGGTTTGGGATTGCGGCTGGGGGAGAGCGGGGATCTCTATGCGCGATTGTATAGCTTCTCGGCGGGCAAGGTGTTCGGAGGCGGCGGGACGATCGTGGGCTTAGAGCCCGGTTTGAGGCTGAGGCTGTGGAGACGCCTGCACTTGGAGGCGGGCGCTTTCCTATGGAGTGAAGAGCGGGAGCGTTTTTCTGAGACCCCGCCGGCCCGGCCCACCTCCACGTACACCCAGCTTCGCGCGATCCCCAACGTCGGGTTGATCTTTTGGCTTTTAGATCGTCGAAGATAAGGCCATGCTAGGTTAGGAGTACAACCCTTTCGGGGCCGTTTGTCCGTTACGTAGCCCTAAAAGGGGTTGGGTTTCTTCCGCGCCTAAAGGCGCTAAGGTGTAATGCTTGGCAATAGACGCTAGGCCCTGCTTCCAGGCATTTGCAGCAAAACTAGCCAGCGCAGGTGCTTTAGGGATGCCTCAAATAAAAATGTGCGCCCGCTGCGCGGCCCCAAAATGGGCAGGCCCCTTGCTGCGTTTAAGAGTGCCACCACGTAACGCTTGACGATAACCTTTAGGCTTTCTACCCAGTCATCCTGAAAAAAGCTAGCCAGTACGGGCGCTTTTTTGCCGTTTGCCTCCCCTAGAGTGGCGTAACGCGCTGAGGTATCCCTTGGCACCTTTGTTTCCGCTAAAGCAAGCAGTTCCAGCATATAGCTATGCCTGAGTCGCTCCACACCAAGAGCTTTAAGGACCTTGAGATCTTCAAAATTTTCGAGATGCCCGAGATCCTCTAAATCCTCAAAATCCTCCCGATCCTCAAAATCTTCGTAATCCCCAGGCTCCTTCAAGGCCAACGTATATGGCCCAAGCCAAATCGTGGCCCCGCGCCTCTGCATAACATTCCAATACCAAGACCACAAATCCGGCTCTAACAACCGGTGCGTTTTGTGTAGCGCCGCATGGCCGTTAAGGTAACCCGCGGTCTCCAAGGCCGTCTCTAAATCAGTACC